>CAMCJY010000070.1 GCA_945875225.1 Comamonas sp. lk
GCGGCAGGCAAAAAGGCCGAGCCACCAAAGCGCATATGCAGCGCAATGGCGGCGATCAATGAACTCAGGGCAATCAGCCCCATGGCGCGCCGGTGGTGCAAAGCCCAGGCAATCACACCGGCGTAACGATCGGCCTGCCGGTCAAACCAGTCATTGAAGACCTGCAGTTTGCGCCCCACCGGGCCTTTAGGTGCAGTATGGTGGTCTGGCGGATCGCCCCAGTAGGCAGACAGCATGGGGTCCAAAGTGAACGAAATCACCAAACTTACCATCACCGAGCAGGCCACGGTCAAGGCAAAAGGTCGAAACCATTCACCAGCCCCACCGGGCATGAAAGCCACCGGCAAAAACACCGCCATGATGGACAGGGTGGTTGCCGTCACCGCCAGCCCAATTTCGGCGGTGCCCTCCAAAGCGGCGGTACGCCGATCCGAGCCACGCTGCATATGGCGCACGATGTTTTCACGCACCACAATAGCATCGTCAATGAGCACACCAATAGCCAGCGACAAACCGAGCAAGGACATGAAATTGAGCGTAAACCCGCATAACCAGACACCGATGAATGCGGCAATGACCGAGGTGGGCAGGCTCAATCCGGTAATCAAGGTGGAGCGCCAGGAGTTCAGAAAAGCGTAAACCACCACGATCGTCAGCCCAGCTCCGAGTACCAGCGATTCGATCACGTTATTGAGGCTGTTTTGCGCGTCTTTGCCGCCGTCGCGGGTAATCTCCAGCACGGTGCCGGGATTGTCCTTGGCCAGTTGCGCGTTAAATTCTTTGGTGGCCTCGCGTACGGCCTTGGCTACCGAAACGGTACTGGCATCACGCGAACGGGTCACGAAAATGCCAACATTGGGTTTGCCACTACGGGTACTGATGCCATCGAGATCGGCAAACCCGTCTTCCACCGTGCCCAATTGGCCCAGTCGCACCAGTTGGGCACCCATGCGCTTGACAACAATTTGAGTAAAGTCTTGCGGTTCGGCGATGCGACCTACCAGGCGGATACTCTCGTTTTCATAGGGGCCGCGCAGTTTACCCACGGGGGCATTAGCGTTTTGCGCTCGAATGGCGTTGACCACCTCAGCCACTGAGACCTTGTATTCGCGAAGCTTGGCAGAACGCAACAACACGGATAGCTCGCGCTTGAGCGCGCCAGAAACATTGACTGTGGCCACACCGGGCAAAGCACGCAACTTGTCGGCAAGCACGTCTTCTGCCAAGCGGGATATTTGGGCGTGGCTTTGGCTGCTGCTGGACAAGGCCAAGTTGATGATGGGCTGGGCAGAGGGGTCGTAGCGGCGGATAACCGGTTCGCGCATTTCGATGGGCAGCTTGTAGCGCACCGAGGCAATCACCCCCCGCACCTCGTCGCCCGCTTCGAGCATGTTTTTGCCAAACGCGACCTGCATCTCAAAGCGGGCGTTGCCCTCGGCGCTCGTGGAGCCGACTTTTTGTGCACCCGACACGCTTTGCAGTGATTTTTCCAAACGGTTGACGATTTCACGCTCCACCGTGTCGGGCGAGGCTCCCGGGTAGGCGATAGAAATAAAAAGACCGGGGTTTTCGATATCGGGGAACTGGTTAACGCGCAATTTATTGAGCGCCATCAGGCCCAGGGCCATCACCCCCAGGATGAGCACCACCGTTGCAATCGGGCGGCGGATGCTGAAATCCGATAAAAACATGTCTATTGCCCCGATGCCGCCGCGCTGGCCTTGACCGGTGCCGGTGCCGGTGCCGATGCCATGCTAATGGTCTGACCGTCTTTCAGGCCGCTTCCCGGATTGCGCAGCAGGCGATCGCCGGTTTGAACGCCGGCCTGCACCGCATACCGGCCGCTGCGGGCATCACGAGCGCCTAAAGTGACCGCTACTTTATGCACCGCGCTGGCATCGACCCGCCAGACAAAAATGGCATCACCCAGGCGCTGCACCGCCGATTCATCAACCACCGGACCATTCGGGGCATTTGCGCCGCTGCTGATATACCCTTCGGCAAACAGGCCTGCCACGCGTGGGCGCTCCGGGCCGGTAAAGGCAACCAGCACTTCAAGTTGGCGTGTAGCCTCATTGGCCGTGGGATCAATGCGGGTGACTTTGCCGTCAAAGCTCTCGTCGCCATAGCCATTGACGCGAAAGCGCACCGCTTGGCCCAGCTTCACGCGTCCGGCCTGATCAGCAGACACGCGGCCTACCAAGCGCAGGCTGGCGGGATCGATCACCTTGAGCAGTTCTTTACCAATCGAGGCGGTGTCGCCAGGGGAGGCCTTACGCTCACCGATGACACCGTCAAATGGCGCACGCACCTGGGTGCGCTGGAGCTGTTGACGCGCCAGTGCAACGCGCGAGTTGGCGCCCGAGACCTCGTTTTGCGCTGAGTTAGCGCGGATTTCTGCGTCATCGATGGATTGCAGGCTTGCCATGCCGCTGGCGCGCAAGGTTTGCAGGCGCTCCAGATTACGCTTGGCCTGCTCCCATTGAAAGCCCGCATTACGGGCGCTGTCTTCGGCGGCGTTGAGGCTGTCGCGGATAGCGGTTTCATCGAGACGAACCAACAAATCGCCCCGGCGTACCACATCACCGTTGTCTTTGAGCACTTCGAGCACCACCGCCGAGGCCTCGGCGCGCAGGTCTGCTTTGCGCTCGGCAGCGATCGTGCCCGAAATCGCCGAGCCGCCGCCCGTTGCCCCGTCCGATACGGTGAATAGGTCCTCAGGCGCAATCAGCAAAGGCACTGCGGGTAAGCCGACAGTTTCGGTCGTGTCAGGCGTCTTTTTACAGGCCGCCACGATAAGAACGATGCACAAAAGGAGGGGTATTCGTTTCATAAATTCGAGCTGGCTCAAGGGAAAAACCTAGCTAATTACTGGCATGGGAGCCGCATTGATGGGCACTGGGCCAATAATTCCAATGTTCCTTAGATTCTAGGTTAGTGCTGACAAGCCCCAGGTTAGCCATTTTGGACGACGCAAAAGGCAAGCTTGCCCAAGCTGGTATGCCAGAATCAAGCGCATTGGTGCAAGTCTATGCATCCAAACGTCAAAGGAATCTTAATGCGAATCTCCTGCAATGCGGCCCTTCTGGCTTTGGTCATCGCGGCAAATGGGCTGTTCACGTCCTTTGCCGCCCAGGCTAGCACAGCCAGTAACTTGTACACCCAGGTTGAAGGTGTGAGCGAATACCGCCTGCCTAATGGTTTACGCGTCCTGCTCGCACCCGATGCCTCCAAGCCAACCACCACGGTGAACATCACCTACCTGGTGGGCAGCCGGCATGAAAACTATGGCGAAACCGGCATGGCGCATTTGCTGGAGCATCTGGTGTTCAAGGGCACGCCCTCGCGCGGTAACGTCATGCAAGAACTGGGCAAACGCGGCATGCGCTTTAACGGCACCACGTCCTACGACCGCACCAATTACTTCGAAACCTTTGCCGCTAACGACGACAACTTGCAGTGGGCGCTGGAGATGGAAGCGGACCGTATGGTCAATAGCTTTATCGCACGCAAAGATCTGGAGACTGAGTTTTCCGTGGTGCGCAATGAAATGGAAATGGGCGAGAACAACCCCCGGCGCACATTGTGGAAATACATGGTGGCCACGGCTTATGACTGGCACAACTACGGCAAGTCCACTATCGGTGCGCGCAGCGATGTGGAGAATGTTCGCATTGAAAACCTGCAAGCCTTTTACCGCCAGTATTACCAGCCGGACAATGCAGTGCTCATCATTACGGGCAAGCTGGACGTGGCCAAAACCTTGGCGCTGGTGGAGCGCTATTTCGGCACCATCGCCAAACCGGCGCGCAGCCTGCCACTAACGTACACCCGTGACCCGGTGCAACAGGGTGCGCGCGAAGTCAGCGTCAAGCGCGTGGGCGATACGCAACTGGCGGGCGTGATGTACCACACCGCAGCGGCCAGCCATCCGGATGCGGTGGCCATGCAAGCACTGTCCGAGATATTGGCCGACACGCCCAATGGGCGCCTGCACAAAGAATTGGTAGAGAAAAACAAAGCCGTGTCGATTGCGCCTTGGAATTTCATGCTCACCGAACCTGGCTATATCCTGTTCATGGCCGAACTCGGCAAAGAGCAATCCATCCCCGACTTGCGCGCCGCAATGCAAGTGGCTTTGGAAAATGTCAAATCCCAGCCGGTGACCCAACAGGAGTTGCAGCGCGCCAAAACCAGCTTGATGGTCGGCTTTGACGACACCATGAACGACCCGCAGCGCCTGGCGATGCAGTTGTCTGAAAGTATTGCCCGCGGCGACTGGCGTTTGTTCTTTTTGGAGCGCGACCGCCTAGAGGCCCTGACCGTGCAGCAAGTGCAAGCCGTGGCGGAAAACTATTTCAAGGAAAGCAACCGCACTTTCGGCCAGTTCATCCCCACCGCCGCGCCTGAGCGCAGCGTCATACCTGAGTCGGTAGATGTAGCGGCGCTCCTGGCCAATTACCAGGGCCGCAAAGCCGTGAATGCGGGTGAAAATTTTGATGCCAGCCCTGCCAATATTGGTAAGCGCACATTGCGCAGCACACTGCCCGGCGGCATGCAACTAGCATTGCTGTCCAAGACCACGCGCGGCCAAACGGTCAATGGTCAACTGCAACTGGACTTTGGCGATGCCCAGTCGCTGCAAGGCCAGGCCACGGTATCTGGGCTGACGGCGCGCATGCTGATGCGCGGCGCTGGTACGCTGAGCCGCGCGGCATTGAGCAGCCGCTTAGATGAACTCAAAGCCAAGATCAACGTGGACGGCGGTGGTACCAGCGTGAACATTAGTTTTGAGACGGTGCGTCAGCATCTACCCCAGGTGCTGGACATTGTGCGCGACATTGCGCGCGCGCCCATGCTGCTGCCTGCCGAGTTTGAACTGCTGCGCAAAGAGCGCATTGCCCAGATTGAGTCGCAGCGCAGCGATCCGCAGGCCATGGCCTCGCAAGCCCTGCGCAAAGCGCTGGACAACTACCCAGCGGACGATGTGCGCAAAGTCTTGAGCTTTGATGAAATTTTGGCCCATTTACGCGCTGCCAGCGTGCAAGACGTACAAGGGTTTTACAAAGCTTTTTACGGCGCCAGTAACGCCAAGTTGGCCATGGTGGGCGACTTCGATGCCAATGCAGTGCAAACCCAAAGCCAAACCCTCTGGGGCGACTGGCGCAGCGGTAAACCCTATACGCGCCTGACGAAAAACGCCTATAGCGCCGACCCTGCACGCATGATGCTGGCGGCACCGGACAAACCGAATGCCATGTATTTGGCAGCCCTGCCGCTGAGCGTGCGCGACGATGCGCCCGACTTTGTCGCTTTGGCCCTGGGCAATCGCGTGCTGGGCGGCGGCTCCAACAACCGCTTAGAAGAGCGTCTGCGGCAAAAAGAAGGCATCAGCTATTCCGCCGCAAGCCAGTTATCGGCCAGCAGTTTTGAGCCGGTGGCCGATTTGATTCTGATAGCTATTCATGCGCCGCAAAACCTGGCACGTTTGCAGACCGCCGTACGCGAAGAAACCGAGCGCTTGGTGCGCGATGGCGTAACCGCACAGGAGCTGGTTGACGCAAAAAAATCGATGCTAGAAGCAAGCAAAATTTCGCTGGCACAGGACGGTGCATTAAGCGGTACCCTGCTTGGCCAACTCAGTACCGGGCGCACCATGGACTACACCGCGCAACGTTTAGCGAAAATCGAAACTGCCAGCTTAGAAGAAGTGAATGCGGCGATTCGCAAATACATGGATTGGAGCCGTTTGGTCCATGTCCATGCCGGCGATTTTTCGGCAGCGGGTAAAGCGGCTGCGCAGTGACACTTGACCATCATTGCGCCACGCCATAGGCGACGATGATTAGCGCTCCCTAAGTGCTTCGTTTGGCACTTCACTTGGCGCTTTGAAAAAGACGCCCTGCGCGATGAAGACCCCGACGCCAACTAGCATCGCGGCAGCGGCCTGCGTCCAGTTCCATGCGCCGCCTAATGCAAACAAAATCAGCATCACATAAAAAGGCGTCGCATTGATATGCAATGACGATAAGGCAATGCCCAAGTGCCCAACCGAGCGTATCCACAGCACCTGACTGATGGCCAGTCCGCCAATGGCAAAAATAGCCAAGGCACCGAGTTCGGGCCAACCCAACGCGGCCCATTGCGGCGGCGGCGCACCGGCCAATGCGGCTACGCAGGCGGCCACGGTGGTAAGCACCGCCGCGCCCGTCAAGGTGACCGTGGTGCGGCCTAGGGGGCTTAAGTCGGGAAAGGAAGTCACCGTCATGCGCGAGCCCAAGGTATAGACCAGCACCGAGGCAAAACTCAGCAGGGCGCCCAAGCCCAAGGCGAGTTGCTGATTGCCGCCACCGAGCGCCATTACACCGCCAAGCAAACTGAGCGCCACGCCGATCACCAAGCCCCGGGTGAGTTTGCGGCCATCGAGCAGCACTTCGATGGCGATGCCCACCACCGGCATCGAGGCAGAAATAACCGCCACCGTAACGGCATCGGTCATACCTTGGCCGACCACCATCAAAAAAGCCCCTAGCCCGATGGTGGAGCCGCCCACGCGAATCCCTTGCCACCAGGGCGCCTTGCGCAGCGCCTCTGCGCCTTCAATCAACCACCAAATAGGCAACAAGCAAGCGGCCGCCATCAGCATGCGCGCCGATGTCAAGGGCAGCGGCGGTACCGTAGCCAATAACAAACTGGCAGCGGGCAGGCCCATTGCCCAAACCAGCATGGACAACATGCACGCCCCGTTGGCAGCCCATGCGGAAGAAGGAGCAGGGCTGGACGTCATACTTGCAAGTGTGCTGGGCGCAATTTAGATTGGCGCTAGGGGCCGATGGCATTTTGTGCACCAAGGGTTGGGTGCACCAGGCTATTGTGCTTGCGTGGCCTGCAACCAATTTGCAGGCCGCATAACTTTTTAGTCCCAGGCTGCCGCAAAGGCAATCAGCAGCAGGCCAAAGGCCCATACGAGCGGATTACGCGCCAGACCCTGCTGGGCTTGGGCGCGCGCGTAGGCAAGACGGCGGGCCTTGCGCAAGGCACCGCGTTGGGCCAAGGCGGAACGGGCGATCGATAGCATGGACATGGCGGCTTCTCCTATTGAGGCGGACATAATGGATTTACCATTGTTTCGATAATCGGAGAGCCACCACACCGAGTCAGGGCAATAGGTGGGTTTCACGCGGAGGCACAATTACTGATGAACTACAAAAATATTTGGAATCGCTGGCCGATCTTCATTCCCATTGCGAGTGCAATGGCTTTGTATGGCGTGACGGGGGCATCGCTGCCTGGCCTGCAAGCCCTGTGGCTGGTGCTGGCCCTGTTGCTGGCGGTGATTGCTTCGGTACACCATGCCGAGGTGATTGCCCATCGGCTGGGCGAACCGTTTGGAACGCTGGTGCTGGCGCTGGCCGTTACGGTGATTGAAACCGCGCTGGTGCTTTCCATGATGCTGGCCGGCACCACAGCCAGTGCCACGCTGCCACGCGACACCATTTATTCGGCAGTCATGATTGCTTGTAATGGCGTGGTCGGTATTTGCCTGTTGCTAGGCGGTTTGCACCACAAAGAGCAGTTGTTTCGCATTGAAGGCACCGGCTCGGGCTTTGCCGCGCTGGCCACGCTGGCGGTGATGGTGCTGATCATGCCGCTCTACACCACCAGCTCACCCGAAGGTACCTACACCGATGCGCAACTCATTTTTGTAGCGCTGTCCTCGCTGGCTTTGTGGCTGGTGTTTGTGTTTATCCAAACCATACGCCATCGGGACTATTTTTTGCCCATGGAAAGCGCGGGTGATGAATCGGTGCATGCGCAGCCACCCGGTCTGGCGCAAACGCGCATCAGTTTTTTTCTTTTGCTGCTATCCCTGGTGTGCGTAGTCGGTTTTGCCAAGCTGCTTTCGCCGGCCATTGAAGCCCTGGGCTCGGGCCGGACCAATGTGATGCAAGGCGCTATCCACCTGGTCTTGTTTGCCAGCTTTCTATTTCTGACCCTGGTGCCCTGACAATGCGGGCGGCACGCGACACGGCGCGCCTAGACCTTTAGCATGCGAAGCCCTTGAAGGAGATTGCCCATGGAACCCACCCTTGAAACATTCACCGCCCAAGCCATGGATGAAGGCTTTGATGAAATTCTGGTGCGCGACTGGGCGCCGGGCCTGGAACTCGATACCCATACCCATGCCTTTGCCGTCAGTGCGCGCGTGGTGCGCGGCGAGTTCTGGCTGTTGGTCGATGGCAGCACGCGCCATATCCCGG
>CAMCJY010000071.1 GCA_945875225.1 Comamonas sp. lk
GCCTTGTTTGCAGCTGGGTCGCGCAGGTATTTGATCCCTTCGTGCGCACCTGACCCATAAAAAATGCCGCTGCAAGATGGCATTTTAAATACCGAGTCTTAGTTAAGCCAGCGCTTTGTGGGCACCATCACACAGGGGCTTAGCAGCGCTGTGTTTGCAGCCGCAAAAATACACGGTCTTAGTTTCTTCGGCGTGGTATTTCACGGGGGAAAATTGGCTGCCTTTGTGCGAACCGTCGCAAAAAGGTTGGGCCTTGCTTTGTCCGCAAGAGCACCAGTAGTAGTCTTTGCCTGCTTCGACATTGCTGGCATAAGGTGACTTTTGGGCGATCTGGGGTTCCATGATTTTTCCTGGTGATTGAACAGTTTCTAACGATTGCGGCCGCACTGTCTGCTTGGGCTGAAGCAGGCTTGAAGCATACGCATTATCCCCCTGGCCTCGGGCTGGATGCACTAAGCCAAAAAGGCGTCAGGCGCGCCACGAAATCGGGCAGATCCTCAAAATAGGGCAAGGCACCGCCTGGCACTTTGTGGGTGTGCCAGGCACCTGCCGTTGTGATCAAGGCCAAACCCCGGTAATCGGTGAAGTCACCGCGTGTCGCCATAGAAATCCACACAGGACATTGCAGCGCTTCATACACCGTGTGGATGTCCTGGCTGAACAAGACCATGGACAAAAAGCACAAGGGCGCAAAGCGCGCGCCTTCTTCTCGTGCCGTGCGCACGCAATAAGGCCACAGCTGGGGGTCGATATGCGGCGAGCCCCAAGTCCTGCGCAAAAAATAGCGGATGACCGCTGGACGGGTCAGCGTATCAAACAAGCCCTGCGACCAACGTGGCCAAAGCAAGGCCGCATGTAAGCGCGGCTTGTAGCTGTTGCTGCCCGGCGGGCCCCGGCGCCGCTTTAAGCGGCTCAGTCCGGTGGGACTGACCAGGGCGAGGCGGGCGATGCGCTGCGGCGCCTCGGTAGCGGCGCGGGCCGCAAATTCGCTGGACAAAGACAGGGCCAGTACATCGATGGGCACAGGCCCATGCTCACTGGCTAAGAGGTCCAGCACCGCGTGAATGGCATCGGTCATGAGACGCGGCGTGTACATTCGCTCGCCGCGCTCGGAAAAACCATAGCCAGGCAAATCCATCGCCAGCACTAACCGATCGCGCTGGTAGTGCTCGAACAAAGGCCGCACTTCCGCTGCCGAGGCAGCAGCGTTGATACTGTGTATCAATAACAGTGGCGGCAAACCCAGTGCAGGGTCTTGGGGCGTAGAAATATAGAGGTTGATGCGTCCTACCCCAGTGTCTATCACCCGCTGGGTAGCTTGCAGCGCGGGCGGCAGAGGTGGAATAGGCTTTAAAGCGGCGGACATGGCCAATTTTAAGTGGCTGCAGCGATTGGGCACCTGGCCGCTGTCGCCTTCATATTTTTTCCATCACTTGCTCGGACACAGCTTGCAACTCTTGCGCACTGACCAGCGCCGGCGCGATATCGGCCAGAGGGCGAAGCACGAAAGCTCTCTGGCGCATGCGCGGATGTGGCACCGTCAGCGTCGGGCTGTCGATGCGGGCTGCGCCGTAAAGCAAGATGTCCAGGTCGAGGGTGCGCGGGGCGTTACGGTAAGGCCTTTCACGCCCTGCACCGCGCTCCAACTGGTGCAAACGGGCCAGCAAATCCGGCGCACTCAGGCGGGTGGAAATTTGCAGCACCGCATTAAAGTAGTCCGGCCCGCTGGAGTCCACCGGCGCGCTGCGGTACAGGGGCGAGGCGGCGTGCAACTGGCAATAGTCAAAAGCGGCGATGGTCTGCATCGCCTCTTGCACGGCCTGTTGGGCATCGCCCAAATTGGCACCCAAGCCGATGGTGGCAATCAGGGGCTCTCGCATGGGCTTGGCAACTTAGTTGGAATCGGCAGGGCTACCCTGCCCTTGGCTATCGTCTGCCGGGCGCCCGGCGCCAGAGCGACGGCGACGGCGACGCTTTTTAGGAGCGTCACCCGCCTGGGTATAGGCCCCGTCTTCATCGGATGCATGCGGTCCGGGGGCCTGGGCCTGGACGCTGTCCCCGTCCGAAGCTGCATCGCCGGGCGCGCGGTACGTCGCAGATGCGGGCCTGGGGGCGCGCACCGCGCGTGGACGCTTGAGGTTTTCTTTGCGCACCTGGTCCACCAGGTCTTCGCGGATCGCATCATCGCCGGTAGAGAACTCTTGCCACCAATCGGCCAGCACTTCGTCCACCTCGCCAATGTCTGCGCGCAAGCGCATAAAGTCAAAGGCGGCGCGAAAGCGCTCTTGTTGCACCAGGCCAAATGGTGCACTGCCCACGCGTTTATCAAAGCGCGGCTGCATCATCCATATTTCGCGCATGTCGGCGGCCAATTTGCCGCGCCCGGACACGTCGCCGATACGGGCGTTAAACACATCGTCTATCGCGTCCTGCAAGGCCGGATGCGCATGCTGCCCATCGGCCTGGCGCGCAGCCCAGCCGTCGCGCACATCGGCCCAGAGCACGCAGGCCAGTAAAAAGCTGGGCGCTACCGGTTTACCCTCGCCCACGCGCCGGTCGGTGTCTTGCAATGCCGTGGTTACAAATGCATGGTCGGCGCGCTCCACCACCAAATCGAGCAAAGGGTAAATGCCGCGCTCCAGCCCGAGCTTGCGCAATTGCGCGATCGAGGCCAGCGCGTGCCCGGTTTGCAAGAGCTTGAGCATTTCATCAAACAAACGACTTTGCGGTACATCGGCCAGTAGGGGCAGGCATTTGCGCAAAGGGGCTGCAGTTTTGCTGTCCACCTTAAATCCCAAAGGCGCTAGCTTGGCCGCAAAGCGCACCGCACGGATGATGCGCACCGGGTCTTCGCGGTAGCGCACACCGGCGTCGCCAATCATCCTGAGGGTTTTGTTTTTGGCATCTTTGATGCCGCCGTGGTAGTCCACCAAAATTTGCGTCTGCGGGTCGTAGTACATCGCGTTGATAGTGAAGTCGCGCCGCACCGCGTCTTCCTCTTGTGGGCCCCAGACGTTGTCGCGCAGCACACGGCCCGTGGAGTCCACAGCATGCTTCATGCCAGCGAGCTCACTTTTGCTGGTTTTTTCATTACCGGCTACTTGCTCGGCTGCCGCGTTATCTAGGTAGGCACGAAAGGTAGAGACTTCAATCACTTCATGCTCGCGGCCTCGGCCATAGACCACGTGGACGATGCGAAAACGCCGCCCGATGATGAAGGCGCGGCGAAAGAGGGACTTCACCTGCTCGGGCGTGGCGTCGGTAGCGACGTCAAAGTCTTTGGGGCGCAGGCCCAGCAGCAGATCGCGCACCGCGCCGCCCACCACATAGGCCGCAAAGCCGGCATCCTGCAAAGTGCGCACCACATTGGCGGCGCGCTCATCGACCAGGGTGGGATCGATGCCATGGGTTTTCACCGGCACGTCCACGCGTTTACCTAGTGAGGGTTTGCCGTCGGTACTGCTGCTGCCGGTGGCCTTAGCCAACAAGTTGGTAATGAAATTTTTGATCATAAAAACTATGGTTGCGCCGAGCCTGCGTGTGCGGGGCTAGGGCGCGTCGCCTTTAGGCGAAGAGTTCGAGTATGCGCCATCCGCGCGCCTGGGCAATGGCGCGCAAGGGCTCGTCCGGGTTGGTGGCTACCGGCACATTGGCTTTTTCCAAAAGCGGCAGGTCATTAATAGAGTCCGAGTAGAAAGTGCTGTGTACGTCCTGCCAGCCTAAATTGCGCGCCGCCAGCCAGGCCTCTACACGCGCCACCTTGCCTTCGCGAAAGCTGGGTATGCCGCGCACTTCGCCGGTAAACCAGCCACTGCCACCGGGCGCGGTGTCGCGCTGCAAATCGACGGCCATCAATTCGTCGGCACCCAGAGCGGCGGCAATCGGGCGGGTGACAAATTCATTGGTGGCCGTCACCACGATCACGGTAGCGCCTTCGGCTTTGTGCTGGCCTACCAGTGCAAAAGCTTGCGGCAAGAGGCCGGGCTTGACGACTTCTTCCATAAAAAGCGCATGCGCTTGGCAGGCCGCCTCTTCCCCACGCTGCACAAAAGCGGCAGTGGCAAAGCGGGCGTATTCATAAATATCCATGGTGCCGGATTTGTACTGGGCGTAAAAACCGTCGTTGCGCCGCATGAACTCCACCGGGTCGGTCCAACCCAGGCGGGAGGTGAACTGGCCCCAGCTGTAATCGGAATCAAAGGGAATCAGCGTATGGTCCAGGTCAAACAGGGCCAGCTTGGGCAAACTCATGTGTTCTCCAACATCGAGCGGATCAGGGGGATAGTGATAGCGCGCTGGGTTTGCAGCGCGTAGCGGTCCAACTCATCGAGCAGGGCCAGCAAGCTGCCCAGGTCGCGGCTGAAGCGGCGCAAGGTGTAGTCCATCACCTCGTCGCTCAGGAACAGGCCCCGCGCATCGGCCGCTTGGCGCAATACCGCGCGGCTTTGCGCTTCGCCCAGGGGCTGCAAGACAAATATATGGCCCCAGCCCAGGCGGGTGCGCAGGTCTTCGCGCAAAAGCAAATCGGCCGGTGCGCTGCTGCCCGCTGCCAGCACCAGGCGTTGCAAGCTGTGCGCCTGCACAAACCACCCAAACGCGGTGTGTTGCTGCTCGGCGGAATACAGGTGCACATCATCCATCAGCACTATGGTCCAGGATTCGTCGAAATCAGGCGGCACGGCGCCAGATGCATCCATCCACCCGGCACTGGCGCCACGCGCGCGCAGGCCTTCTTCCAACGCGCGCAGTAAATGGGTCTTGCCACTTCCTTCAGGGCCCCACAGATAAGTAGGCACGGCCAAAGCGACTGGCACTTGCTGGCCCTGCACCATGCGCTGCAAGTGCGCATGCGCTACGCTATTGGGGCCTGGGAAGAAATTGTCCAGCGTCGCCGGGCCGGGCATAGCGATATCGAGCGCGATTTGCCGCATCACCATCTATTAGCGCTGGTAGAGGCCGCTGGCCATATAGCTACTGCGCAAACGGCGTATGGCCACCAGCAGCACTGCGCTGGCCGGCAGGGCCACCAAAATGCCGACAAAACCGAAGAGCTGCCCAAAAGCCATCAGCGCAAAGATGACGGCCAGCGGGTGCAGACCGATGCGCTCTCCCACCAGGCGCGGGGTAAGGAAAAAGCTCTCCAGCAACTGGCCCAGGCCAAAGACCACGGCCACCATGGTCAGGGCATAGGATGGGCCGGAAGTGGCCGAGAACTCCAACAAGCCGGCTAGCAGCGCCAGCACCAGGCCCAAGCCAAAGCCCAGATAAGGCACAAACACCGCCAGACCCGTAAACGCGCCTATCGGCAGCGCCAAATCCAAGCCGAACAACGCCAGCGCCACGCTGTAATACACCGCGAGCACGCCCATCACCACCAGCTGCCCCCGCAGGTATTCGCCCAGCACCTGGTCGGCATCGATCAGAAAGCTTTGCGTGCCCTCGCGGTAGCGCGGCGGTATCAGGGTGCGCAGCCCCGTCATAAAGCGCTCCCAATCCATGAGCAGATAAAACAAAACTACCGGGATGAGCACCAAATTGCCCGCCACCGCCAAGGCGGCGCTGCCACCGAGCTTGAGCGAGGACAGGACCGAGCCCATGGCATCTTCCACATTGGCGTTCAGGTAGGTCATGACAAAGGCTTTGATGCCCGCAGGCTCCAGGCTGAAATGCAGGCCGAATTTGCGCAGCGTCGGCTGCACGGCGGCGTTGAGCTGCTCCAGAAAACCGGGCAGTTGCTCACGCATGAGCGGTATCTCTTTAACCAAAATCGGCACCAGCAGCAGCACCAAGCCCACGAGCAGCACCAACACCCCCAATTCCACCATCACCACCGCCAGCACGCGGGGCACCCAGCCACGCAAGCGGGCATCGAGCCAGTCCACCAAGGGGGTGAGCGCATAGGCCAGCACAGCGGCGACTGCGAAAGGCGCGAGCACGGGCGCCAGCAGCCACAGAGTCAGCACGCACAAGGCAACAATGGCAGCCCAGGCGGCGGCGCTTTTTTGGGAGTCCGTCAATGCATCTCCAAAAGGGGGCTGGGCTAAGCCCGTAAAATCGAAGTTCGATTCTATCGGGCAGGCCCCGATCCCACTCTCGCAGGCATGCCTGCCCCAGCCGCGCAACTTCTATGACCCATTCGCCCCCGCCCGCCGTCAGCCCTTTGTCCTATAAATCGGCCGGTGTGGACATCGACGCCGGCGATGCCCTGATCGATCGCATCAAACCGCTGGCGCGCAAAACCATGCGCGAAGGTGTGTTGGCGGGCATAGGCGGCTTTGGCGCCTTGTTTGAGGTGCCCAAGCGCTACCAAGAACCGGTGCTGGTCAGCGGCACCGACGGCGTAGGCACCAAGCTGAAACTGGCTTTTGAATGGAATATGCACGACACCGTGGGTATCGACCTGGTGGCCATGAGCGTGAACGATGTGCTGGTGCAAGGCGCCGAGCCCCTGTTTTTTCTGGACTACTTTGCCTGCGGCAAGTTGGATGTGGTCACGGCGGCTGCCGTCATTGGCGGCATTGCCAAGGGCTGCGAGCTGTCGGGCTGTGCCCTGATCGGCGGCGAAACCGCCGAAATGCCGGGCATGTACCCCGCGGGCGAATACGACCTGGCCGGGTTTGCGGTGGGCGCAGTAGAAAAATCCAAAATCCTGAGCGGCGCCGATGTCAAACCCGGCGACATCGTACTGGGCCTGGCTTCCAGCGGTGTGCATTCCAATGGTTTTAGTCTGGTACGCAAATGCATCGAACGGGCAGGCGAACAATTGCCGGCCACGCTCGATGGCAAGCCGTTCAAACAAGCCTTGATGGAGCCGACCCGGCTCTATGTGAAAAATGTTTTAGCCGCGCTGGCGGCGCACCCGATCAAGGCGCTGGCGCACATTACCGGCGGCGGCTTGCTGGAAAACATTCCGCGCGTGCTGCCTGAGGACTGCGCGGCCCAGTTGGTAAAAGGCAGCTGGCCGCAAACCGAGTTATTTGCCTGGTTGCAAGCCACCGCAGGCATTGACGATGCGGAGATGAACCGCACCTTTAACAACGGCATCGGCATGGTGGTGGTTATAGCCCCTACGCATGCCGCCGCCTGCGCCCAAACCCTGCGCGATGCAGGCGAAGCGGTGTATGCCATCGGGACGATAGCGCAGGCCCAAGCGGGGGCAGCAAAGGTGACGGTGCGCTAAGGCGCTATACAAGCGTGGCTGTGCCCATCCACATCGGTTTGAACTGGCGGAACGTGGCGGGCGCACTGGTCCTGTGCAATAGGGCAACGCGTGCGAAAAACACAGCCCGAAGGCGGATTCAAAGGTGAAGGCAATTCGCCCGCCAATAATTGCCGAGAACGGTTGCGCTCGATTTCGGGGTCCAAAATGGGAATGGCCGAAAGCAGCGCACGAGAGTAGGGGTGGCGCGCGGCGCTGTACAGCGCTTCGCGGCTGGCGATTTCCATGGTACGGCCCAAATACATCACCATCACCCGCTGGCTGATATGGCGCACCACCGCCAAGTCATGCGCGATGAACAAGAGCGCCAGGCCTAGGTCTTTTTGCAGCTCGGCCAAAAGGTTCACAATTTGCGCCTGAATCGATACATCCAAGGCGGAAACCGGCTCGTCGCACACCACCAGTTGGGGCTCCAAAATCAGGGCCCGCGCAATACCGATGCGCTGGCATTGGCCCCCGGAAAATTCATGCGGGTAGCGGTTGACTTGCTGCGCGGTCAGGCCCACCCTGTCCAGGAGCATGCGAACTTTTTGCGCTCTATCGCCAGCCGACACTTCGGGGCGGTGGATGCGCAGCGGCTCACCAATAATCTGTCCCGCTGTCATGCGCGGGTTCAGGCTTGCCAGCGGGTCCTGAAACACCATTTGTATGTCTTTGCGCACAGCCATCCACTGCGCCTTGGAGGCGCCCACCATTTGTTTGCCATTCCACACTATGCTGCCCGCAGTAGCAGGATACAGATTGAGTAAAGCGCGCGCCAACGTGGACTTGCCGCAGCCGGACTCGCCCACCACGCCCAAGGTTTGGCCTGCGTGCAAGTCAAAGGAAACGCCATCCACCGCTTTGACCTTTCCCCAGGGCGCCCACGGCCAGGCACCGGGCAGGCGCACCGGAAAATGCACTTGCAAATCCCGCACCTGTAACAAGGGCGGCTTGTGCTCAGCCATGCTTACCGCCTTCGCTGAGGCCGAACTTCACTACCGCTGCCGATCGATGGCAAGCACGCCTGGCCGGATACTGCAGGCTCTGGTCCGCAGGG
>CAMCJY010000072.1 GCA_945875225.1 Comamonas sp. lk
TGGGTGATGACGCGGGTTTTGCCCGAACCGGCGCCAGCCAGCACCAGGCAAGGGCCGTGCAAATAGTTCACCGCCTCCTGCTGGGCGGTATTCATGGCGTTGTGGGGGGAGGACATGCGCGAGGCGTCGGCTCAGGCCGGTAATAGGCAAACTCAAAAGGCCGCGCATCTTAACGGCAGGCTAGTCTCGCATTTGGCTTGACAATCAGCGCATGCTGGAAATCTTTGAAGTCACCTTTCCGTTTTTTGCTTTGGTTTTATGCGGTTACACCGCCGCCCGGCGCCAGATGCTTCCCCTGGTGGCCATAGCGGGCCTCAATACCTTTGTCTTGTTTTTTGCCCTGCCCTGCATGCTGTACCGTTTCGGGGCCCATACGCCGATTGCGCAGTTGCTGGACCCTGCGGCCAGCATCACCTATTTGGTGTGCGGTTTGAGCGTGGTGGCCCTAGTCATCGCCATCACCTTGCGCGGACCTATGGGATGGAACGACGCGGCTTTTGGCGCTCTGGTGGGCGCATTTCCGAACACCGGTTTTTTAGGCGTGCCGCTGCTGATCGCAATTTTGGGTAAGCAGGCTGCGGGTACGGCCATTGTCACGATTTTGGTGGACTTGGTGGTCACCACGTCTTTGTGCATTGCCTTATCGCGTCTGGGTGCGCTGGGTACTTCGGCGGGCGCGGATGTCGAGCGCGTCAGCCCGGCGCAGGCCGCGCGCAATGCTTTGCGCGGCGTAGCCACCAACCCCATGCTTTGGGCCATCCTGACCGGTGCTTTGGCGTCTGCTTTTGGCCTAGTTTTACCCGGCCCGGTGGACGCCACCTTGGGCTTGCTGGCCGACTGCGCTTCGCCGGTGGCTTTGTTCACCATCGGCGCGGTGCTGGCGCGGTCCCAAATCATGGCCAAAGAGGGACAGGCCCCGGCGGTGCCCTGGTCCGATGTGTTGCCGGTGGTGGCGATCAAACTGCTGATCCATCCCTTGCTGGTGCTGGCGGTGGGCTTGCTCGTGCAGGCCATGGACGCGCCTCTGGCGGACGCGGCGCTCACCGTCATGGTGCTGGTGGCGGCCTTGCCCAGCGCGAGCAATGTGTCCATGCTGGCCGAGCGCTTTGGGGCCAATAACGGACGCGTCGCCCGTATTATTTTGGTTTCCACGGCGCTGGCGTTTTTTACTTTCACCGCTGCCGTGGTGCTGATGACGGGCTAGGCGGCGCTGCGCTATCGGCTATCGAATGGTAATTAGATGGACAGCGGGTCCACATCGATGGCCCAACGAATCAGGCCTTTGCAGGCCGGGTCGCCGCGGCTGGTGTGCAGCATCTCCTGCCAGGCTGCCAAAAAGCTTTGTAAAGCATTGCGCGAAGCGCTTTCCACCAGCATTTGTGCGCGTTCCACATTGGCCACGCGTTGCATGGACATGGGCACGGCCGGGTACAGCATCACCTGCTCGAGCACTTGACCCCAGCCCGGCCAGTGCGCCATGTCCGAGCCTGCGCGCTTGCGTGCCGCGTTTAAAAACGCCTGGGCCGCCTCCTGGCTGCGCGCATCGGCGCGCACCAGGGCCTGGTAGCTAAAAGGCGGCATGCCCGCTCGCTCACGTTCTTGCAATTGGCTGTGGGCAAAGCTGGGGTAGTCGTAATTTTTTAGCGCCGCATAGACCGGGTGGGCCGGCTGGAAGGTTTGTACCCATACCTCGCTGTGCGCGCCCATGGCCGCATCGCGCCCGGCCCGGCCCGCTGCTTGCAGCAGCAGCGAGAACAGGCGCTCGGGGGCCCGAAAGTCGCTGGAAAACAAGGCGCTGTCCGGGTTGATGGCCGCTACCAGCGTGATGCGCCTAAAGTCATGGCCTTTGGCAATCATCTGGGTGCCCACCAGCACATCGACCTCGCCTGCATGCACCGCCGCCAACTGGCTTTGCAACTCGCCTTTGAGGCGCGTGGTGTCGGCATCAATGCGGCCTATGCGCACTGGTTCGCCCTCGGGCTGCTCTGGGCTTTGGGTGCCGGGGCGGCGCACATCGGCTAAGAGTGCTGTGAGTAACTCTTCGATTTGCTCGGTGCCCCGCCCCAGGGTCAGAACATCCGGGTTGCCGCAGCCCGGGCAGGTGCGCGGCACGCGCTCGCTGTGGCCGCAATGATGGCAGCGCAGCGTGCGGTCGCTTTTGTGGAACACCCGAAATGCGCTGCAATGCCCGCAGGCGCTTTTCCAGCCGCAGTCGTTGCAATGGAGCACCGGCGCATAGCCGCGCCGGTTGAGAAATACCAGGCATTGCTCGCCACGTGCAATGCGCTCCTTGATCGCCTCCAGCAAGGGCAGCGACACCACCGCATTGCGTGCCTGGTGTGTCATGTCCACCCGGCGCACCAGCGGCAGGCTGCGCCCGACTGCGCCAATGCGGCTGGGCATGTGCAGGCGCAGGTAGCGTCCACCTTCTGCCGTGGGGCGGCTGTGAAACCAAGACTCCAGCGAGGGCGTGGCCGAGCCTAAAACCACTTTTGCGCCTTCCAAACGGCCTCGGTACACCGCCAGATCCCGCGCCGAATAGCGCGCGCCTTCGCCGCTTTTGTAGCTCGGGTCATGCTCTTCGTCTACCACAATCAGGCGCAAACCGGGCAGCGAAGCAAACACCGCCATGCGCGTGCCCAGCACGATGCGCGCGCCGCCCTGGTGGGCGGCTAGCCAGGCAGACAGGCGCTGCGCCGGTGTCATGCCGCTGTGCAGGCTGACTACGGCTTGTGGTCCCCACTGGGGCGCAAAGCGCTCCACAAAGCGCGCTTCGAGCTGCGGCGTCAGATTAATTTCGGGCACCATCACCAGTGCTTGCGCCTTCGGCTCGCGCGCCAGGAGTTGTTCCACGGCCTGCAAATACACCTCGGTCTTGCCGCTGCCTGTAGCGCCAAACAGCAAAAACGGGCCGCTGTGCGCCACCATTTGCGCCAGTGCTTCGGTTTGCTCGGCGCTGAGGGCTTTGCTTTGCACCTCAGCCTGAGGTGGGCCGGCGTTTTCAGGCGGCGGCGTTTTCGCGCCTGAAGTTTTGCCAGAGGCGGGCTGCAAACCCAGGGCTTTGTGCAGTCGCAGCGCTTTGCGCTGCAGCTGCAGGCTAGACAGCTCGCGCAGCTGCGGCGGCAAA
Source organism: Comamonas sp. lk (assembly GCA_945875225.1). GTDB lineage: Bacteria > Pseudomonadota > Gammaproteobacteria > Burkholderiales > Burkholderiaceae_C > Allorhodoferax. The sequence continues at coordinate 3,128 of CAMCJY010000072.1, forward strand.
GCGGCCAGTGCGACCTCCCCGGCCGAGCGCTGGTAGTAGCGCGCGGCAAAGCGCGCCAATTGCTGCCAGGCGCCGGCCAGGGGCCCTACCGTGTCCAGCACTTCGCTGATATCGCGCACCTTGCTCGGGTCGATTTCGCCGCTGGCCTCATCGTCGGCAGGATCCCAGACCACACCCAGGGTTTCGCGTGCGCCCAGCGGCACCCGCACCAGCGTGCCGGCGGGCAGCACCTCCCGGTGCCGGTAGGTCAGCACCGGACCCAGGGAGGCATGGGCCGGGGTGTGGACCAGTACCGCCAGCCAGGCGCTCATACGGGTTGCGGCGCAGCGCGCAAAACAGAGGAAAAATCAAACATAGGACGTGTTGCACATAAAAAACAGCAGAAAAACGGGCTAAGCCCTTGATCTGATTAGGGTCAGGGCTTTATACCCAGATCGTGTGGATAACTTTGTGGATAGCACTCGTGTAACCCCCTTCTACCCTCTAAAAATCAGCATATTTTTACCCTGCCTAAAAATTGAGCAAAAAAACTAATCGTTAAAAATCAATCACTTAGCATCATTATCGCTTTGGCGACGGGGTCGCAAGAGGGCCAGGTTGCCATGCGCACTGCGGGGCAGCCATGTGCATAACTTTGGCCTGTGCGCTCACTAGCGGGCTCCCAGTGCGGTCCCATTGCGGCCCTTGTGCAGCCAATTGGAGGCCCCGATGATTGTGCCCGCTGCCGGGGTGCACAAAAATAGCAGTTTTCACCTCGTGAAGTGAAAATCAGGCTTAGCGCCCGCATCTGAAGCAGACTGGCGAAACGAGCCTTAAGTCATTGATTTGAAACAAATTGGCCCGCTATTCGCGCAATCTGTGGATAACTTTGTTGATATCCTGCCTCGGGTGACCAAAATCCTCGGGAAATCAAGGCTTTCGACACGGCGCCTTGAAAAAAAGCATTTTTGCATTCTTATAAAAATCAAGTACTTAGCCAGCGCCTTGGGCCGTGGCACAGTTTTCGACGGCCTGAGGCCGGCAGCCAATGAAAGCAATAATATTTGTGAACAAGTCCAAAAAATACATGAAAACGCCGCAAATCGTGCTAAGCAAATTTGGATGGTATTTAGACCAGGCCTCACTTGGATTTGGCGCGCGGATGGGCCGCGTCATAGACCTTGGCCAAATGTTGGAAATCCAGCCGCGTGTAGACCTGGGTGGTGCTGATATTGGCGTGGCCGAGCAACTCCTGCACACCGCGCAGGTCGCTGCTGGACTGCAGCACATGGCTGGCGAACGAGTGGCGCAGCATGTGCGGGTGCACCGGTACGCTGGTGTGCGCCAACTGGCTGCGCCGCTGTAGGCGTTGCCATACCGACTGCGGACTCAAGCGGGTGCCATTGCGCCCGGTAAACAGCGCTGCTTGCGCCGCGCTGGCCGATGTGGCTTCGGGCTGGCCTTGGGCGCTGCGCGCATTGGCCGAGCCCGGTGGGGTGGCCCGTAGGGCCAGCCAGCGCTCCAGCGCGCGCAGGGCTGCGCTGCCCACCGGCACAGAGCGCCGTTTGGCGCCTTTACCTAGCACATGGGCTTGCGCTTCCTTGAGGTCGATCCAGCCTTTGGCCTGCGGGCCGGGCTGCACGTCCAGCCCCACCAACTCGCCCACACGCAGGCCGCTGCCATAGAGCAGCTCCACCATGGCCGCATCGCGCGCCTCAAACCAGGCGCTGTCTTCGCTGCAGAAATCGGCAAACCGCACCGCATCGTCCACGCCCATGGCTTTGGGCAGGGGCTTGGGCGCCTTGGGGGCGCGCACGTCCTGCACCGGGTTGCTATAGACCAAGCCTTGGCGGCCCAACCAGACATAAAAGCCGCGCCAGCCGCTCAAAATCAAGGCAATGCCGCGCCCGCTGCGCCCGCCGCTGTGCATCATCGCGATCCAGCGGCGGATCTGGTGGTGGCTGACTTCGCACAGCGCCAGGGCTCTGGCACCCGAACCCGCGGCCCCGGCCGCATAGGCCTGTAGCTTGCCCAGGTCCAGCGCGTACAAGGCTACGGTGCGTTGCGCCAGGCGCTTTTCCGTGCGTACATATTCCAAATAGCGCTCGACCAGTTCGGTGTCCGTGGGCACGCGCGGTATCGCAGGGGGATTAACGCAAACGGCTTAAGGCGGCGCTGGCCACCTCGCCGATACGGCATAAAAAGTCGGTCCCCATGCCACCATGGAAACGCTGCGCATCCATCGAGGCCAGCACCAACATGCCAAAAGCGGGCGCGCTGCTGCCAGCGTCACCGCTGCGCAAGGGGATGATGGCAATCGAGGCGGCGGTATCGGGCTTGTCCAGCCAGGCCGTTACTCCAAAGCCGGTGTTCAGGCCGCAAAAAGGCTCGTTTAAGGACGAGGCGAACAATTTGGCTTCGTCGCTCACGCCTTGCACAAAGGCGCTGTCCGCGTATTCGCTGTCCAGGCCCCATAGGCGCAGCGCCACTTGGGGCACCGAGAACTGTTCGCGGATTTCCTGGCTAATCATACCGGGCAGGGTTTGCGCCTGCGGCACCAGCAAGAGCCCGCGCGCCCAGCGCAGTATCTTGTCGGACAGCAGCACGTTGTCATTGCCGTGGCGGATCATTTCCATGATGCGCGATTCGAGCAACTTAATTTTCTCGCGCAGCATCTCGGCCTGGCGCTCTTGCAGGCTGACCGCGCGGTGGCTGTGGGGGCTGGTGATTTGCACGGCCGTCAGCAAGTCTGCGTGGCGCAGAAAAAAGTCCGGCGTGTTGGCCAGGTAGTTGGCAATGTCGTCTTCGGTAATCGGGTTGCTCAGGCTGGGGTCGCTGGGTGTGCTCATAGTGATATTGAAAAAATGACTGTCATTAAAAATGGTCCGGTAGCTCAATTTCGCCGCGGTACACCGTGGTGGCCGGGCCGGTCATCAAAACCGGTGCGTCGCCACCGGCCCAGGCGATAGTTAATACCCCGCCGCGCGTATGCACATCGATTTGCGCATCGAGCAGGCCCCAGCGTATGCCCGCCACCACCGCCGCGCAAGCGCCGCTGCCGCACGACAGGGTCTCGCCCACACCGCGCTCGTATACGCGCAAGCGCACCTGCTGGCGGCTCACTATCTGCATGAACCCGGCATTGACCTGGTGGATAAAACGCGCATTCTGCCCAACCAAAGGGCCTTGCGTTTCCACAGCCGCCTGGTCTGCATCGTCCACCAGCTGCACCGCATGCGGGTTCCCCATGGACAGCGCGGCTATGCGCACACTCACCGTGTCGCTCAGGCTCAAGGGCCAGTACTGCCAATCACCCAATGCCTGCGCCTCTAAACCCTGTGCGTTAAAACCAATGGCTTGCAGATCAAACAAAGGCGGCCCCATGTCCACCGTCACCCGGCCATCGGAATGCAGTTCGGGCTCAATCACGCCCTGCATGGTCTTGACGCGCAAACGCGTTTTATCGCTTAGACCTTGCTCGCGTACAAAGCGCGCAAAGCAGCGCGCGCCGTTGCCGCATTGCTCGACCTGGTTTCCGTCGGCGTTGTGGATGGTGTATTCAAAATCGATGCCCGCCGCCGGCGATGGCCCCACCGTCAAAATCTGGTCAGCGCCTACGCCCAAGTGGCGATTACCCAAAAAACGGTAATGCGCTGGGCTCAGGCCCAAGGGTCCGCGGCTTGCATCGAGCACCACAAAATCATTGCCGGCGCCGTGCATCTTGGTAAACGGAATTCGCATAGCCCCGATTATCAGGCGTGCCGCCCGACAGGCCCGTGTTTGGCTGCACAATGCCACCATGCCCCGAAGTTCCCAGATCCTTGACCATGCCGCAGGCGCCTTGCCCGCACCCGGCGAGTGGCAAAGCGCGCGCCCAGTGCCTTTGCTTGCCAACCTGCAGCGCCTGACCGCACCCAACCCCGGCTTAATGACCGGGCCAGGCACCAATAGCTACCTGGTGGGCGATACGGCCGCCGGCTATTTCGTGATCGATCCGGGCCCTGCCGACAGCGATCACATTGCCCGCTTGTGGGACGCTGCGCGCCATGTGGACGGGCGCGGCGGCCACATTCAGGCCATTGTCTGCACCCACTCCCATGCCGACCATTCACCAGGCGCTGCGCCCTTGCAGGCTTTGTGCAGCCAGCGCAGCGGTCACACGCCGCCGATCTGGGGTCAGCCTTCGGCGCCGACGGCGCGGGCCAATAGCCACTTTGTGCCTGACCAGGTATTGGTCCATGGGGCGCTCTTGCAATTGCAAGCCGATGGCGCATCGCAGCACAGCTTGTTGGCGCTGCACACGCCCGGCCATGCGGCCAACCATGTGTGCCTGCTGCTGACGCAAGACGGGCTGTTGTTTTCGGGTGACCATATTCTCAATGGCAGCACCACCGTCATTGACCCGCCCGACGGCAATATGGCCGATTACCTCGAATCGCTGGACCTGCTGCATGCCGCTTGTGTGCAGCACAGCGTGGACTTCATCCTGCCCGCCCACGGCCACCCTATGCCCGATGCGCTGGGCGCGATTGCGCATCTCAAAGCCCACCGTCTCAAGCGCGAGGCCAAGATCGCCGCCGTCATGCAGGCCAACCCCGCAGGCGATCCGGACCAGTGGTTGCCGCTGGCCTACGACGACGTCGATGCGCGCCTGTGGCCGGTGGCCAAGCGCTCGCTGCTGGCGCATGTGGAGCGCATCCAACTGTTAGCGCAAAGCCAAGCCGGCCAGCCATGAGCGCAGCCCCGGCAGCACGGCCCGGCCAAGGCGCGGGTGGCGGCGACCTAGGCGATGGCGAGCGCCTGTCTAAGCGCGTCGCGCAGATGCTGGGCTGCTCGCGCCGCGAGGCCGAGCAAACCATCGAAGGCGGCTGGGTGCGGGTGGACGGCAAAGTGGTGGAAATCCCGCAGCAAAGGGTGCTGACGCAGGCGGTGACGGTGGACCCGGATGCCAGTTTGATGGCGCTGGGTGAAGTGACAATGATCTTGCATAAACCACCCAATGTGCTCGATGGCGTACCAGACCCAGATGCTGCCCCGGCTAGCCCGCCTGCCGGACGCGCACGGCCATCGCGTGCACCGGCCAT
>CAMCJY010000073.1 GCA_945875225.1 Comamonas sp. lk
AGAATGTAAGTTCCAAAACGTAGAAAAGGGCCGAAAGGCCCTTTTCTATATCACTCACTGGCGGAGAAGGCGGGATTCGAACCCGCGGAGGGGTTTACCCCTCGCACGCGTTCCAGGCGTGTGACTTAAACCGCTCATCCACCTCTCCAGAGCCGCTAAGTTTAACCCGAGTCAGCAGCCTTACCCGCAGTGCGTTGACGCACATCGTGGTTGACCAGGCTAAAGCCGCGTTGCTTATAGCTTTTCCAGCGCTCGCGGGCGTCTTGGATGGCTTGTTCATCGCTAGAAACCAACTCGATCATGCGCTCGCGGTTGTGCGGATCGTCTGGTAGTTGGTCGCTCATATTGATGAGCACGGCCTGCTGCGCCAGGTCCGTGGGTACCTGCGCTGCCAGCAATACCGGGCTGCGGTGTGCCAGCGCAGCCGGGGCCTCGGCCATGGCGTGCGGCGTGAAACCTGCGGCCTCATCAGCCCACAGCGCGGCATCCATGCGCCGCAGCACGGCAGCATCGCCCAGAATGAGCGCTTGCGCGCCGCTGGCCAGCACTTTGCGCACCAGGCGGCAGCAATAAGCCACCCGGTCCTCGATACCGATATGGAAAGCGACTTGCGTCACTTGGCTTGCGCAGGCCCCAGCAGGTACTCCACCAGCAGGCCCACTGGCCGGCCGGTAGCGCCTTTTTGCGCACCGCTCTTCCAGGCGCTGCCTGCAATGTCCAAATGCGCCCAGGGGAACTTTTCGGTAAAGCGTTGCAAAAACTTGGCCGCCGTCACCGCCCCGGCAGCGCGCCCGGCGATGTTGGCGACATCGGCGAAGTTGGTCTTAAGGCCTTCGGCGTAATCTTCATCCAAAGGCATGCGCCAGCACAGGTCTTGCGCCCGGTCGCCGGCGCTGGCCAAGGCCTGGGCCAGGTCTTCGTGGTCCGAGAACATCCCGGTGCGCACCGCGCCCAAGGCCACCACACAAGCGCCGGTCAGGGTCGCGATGTCCACCACCGCGGTGGGCTTGAAGCGCTCAGCGTAAGTCAGCGCGTCGCACAAAATCAGTCGGCCTTCGGCGTCGGTGTTCAGGATTTCAATGGTTTGGCCGCTCATGCTGGTCACCACATCGCCGGGTTTGACGGCTTTGCCGTTGATCAGGTTCTCGCAAGAGGGGATCAGGCCCACCACGTTGATGGCCGGTTTGAGCAGCGACAAGGACTTGAAAGTGCCCAACACACTGGCTGCGCCGCACATATCGAACTTCATCTCGTCCATTTCGGACGCGGGCTTGATCGAGATGCCGCCACTGTCAAAGGTAATACCTTTGCCCACAATCACCGCCGGGGCTTTGGCTTTGGCTGCGCCCTCGTAGCGCAGCACGATAAAGCGCAAAGGCTGGTCCGAACCCTGGGCCACGGCCATAAATGAGCCCATGCCCAACTTGGCCACTTCGCGCGGCCCGAGCACGGTGCAGCTAATTTTGGGGTGCTTGGCCAGGGCCTGGGCGGCACCGGCCAAATCGGTGGGGGTGGCCAGGTTAGCCGGGCGGTTGGCCCATTCTTTGGCCAGTTCCACCCCGGCGACCACGGCCACGGTCCGGTCAAACACGGCTTTGACCTCGGCCAGCTTGGGCACTGCGATCAGGGCTTTTTGCAGACTGCGCGGCTGCGGCTTGGATTTGCTGGTGGTGTAGACATAGGTGCCATCGGCCACCGCAAGCACGGCGGCGCGCACCGCGTCCGCGCTGGCGGCTCCGGCAAAACACAGCACCAGGCGCTTAAGACTCGCCGATTTACCCAGGCCCAGGGCCGCTTGCAAGGCGCTTTTGATCTGGCGGGCTTTGCCCTCACCGGCGCTGGCTAAGACCACGCGCACGGCGGCGCACTGGCTGGGGCGGTACAAGGCCAGGCATTTGCCCACGCCGGTTTCCAGGTCACCCGACTTGAGGGCACCGCCCACCAAATGGGATACCTGGTCTTTTGCCGGTTTAAAGTCTTTAGGCACCAGCACCACGAGCAAGTCACACTTCTCGGTGGCGGCGGCAGCCATTTCCAAGGCTTTGATTTCAAAGTTCATAATTGGCCCTTTCTACGGTTACCATGTTATTCCATTCCTCCATCCGCAAGGAACTCGCGCGCACCTTTGGTGCCACCTTGGTAATTCTGATTACCGTGGTTATGACCACGACCGTGATCCGGACGCTGGGCGAGGCCACCCGTGGCATGTTTAACCCCACGGATGTGATGATGATCATGGGCTACTCGGTGCTGTCCCAACTGCCAACGATTTTGTCTTTCAGCCTGTTTTTAGCCATCGTTAGCGTGCTGACCCGTATGTACCGCGACAGCGAAATGGTGATTTGGCTGTGTAGCGGCCGGGGTCTGACCTCGCTGGTGCGCCCGCTTTTGCGCTTTGCCTGGCCGATTTTTGTGTTGATTTTGGTCCTGGCCTTGCTGGTCTTGCCCTGGGCTTTCAGCCAGATTGAAGACTTGCGCGACCAATACCAAAAGCGCAGCGATGTCTCCCGGGTAGAGCCTGGCCAGTTCCAGGAGTCGGCCAATGGCGACAAGGTGTTTTTTATAGACAAAGATAGCTCCAACAAAGAGCAGGGTATTAATGTGTTCATGGTGACGCGTGAGCGCGGTCTGCAAACCGTCACTTCCGCCGACCGTGGCATGGTAGAGGTAGACGACGGACAAAAGCGGCTGGTGCTGGAAAACGGGCAGCGCGTGGAAATCGCCATGGATACCGGCCAAAGCAGTTTCAGCACTTTCGAGCGTTACACCATCAAGCTGGGCTTTGACGCGCCCAGCACCCGCAATTTCGTACCTGCCTCGACCCTAGCCACCACCGATCTTCTAGCCTCGCCCTTGCCTGCGCACCGGGGCGAACTGGTCTGGCGTGCCGGGTTTTTTCTTGCTGCCATCAATGTGATTTTTTTGGGACTGGCGGTCTCGGGCTTTAACCCGAGGGTCGGGCGTGCGAGCAACTTGGTGTTTGCCTTCATGACCTACCTGGTGTATTTCAATCTGCTGGCCCTAGGGAAAAACTGGGTGGAAACCGGCCAAATGTCGGCGGCGCAACTCTTGCTCTATTTACATGGCGGGGTATTTGCGCTGAGTCTTTTGTGGCTAACGGTACGCCATAACCATTGGGCCTTGCGCCGTCCCGCAGGCTGGCGCAAGGGATTGCGCCCGTGAGAACCCTGCGCAAATTGCTTTACGTCGAGGTGCTGGCTGCGGTGGCCCTGGTCATCTTTGCCTTTAGCGCCTTGTTTTTGTTTTTTGACCTGAGCGATGAGCTCAATGCGATACAAAGCAACAAGACGCTGGGCTACACCGTCAGCAAAGCGCTGATCTATGTGGCCTTGATGATCCCCAGCCACCTGTACGAGCTGATGCCGATTGCGGTGTTAATCGGCACTATTTTTGTCATGGCACGGCTGGCGCAAAGTTCAGAATTCACTATTTTGCGTACCAGCGGGCTGGGGCCCTGGCAGGCGCTGCGCGCGCTGATGCTGCTGGGCCTGGGTTTTGTCACCCTGACGTTTGCGCTGGGCGACTACCTGGCGCCGCTGGCCGATAAAACCGCCCAGGCCATCAAAGCCCAGGCGCTGGGCCAGATATCCCTGGGCCGCACCGGTGCCTGGATCAAAGACAAGCAGCCCTACAGCAGCTTTTCAGTGAACGTGGGCGCCTTGGAGGGCACTACCGGCATGAAGGGCATCCGTATTTTTGAACTGGACAACAAGGGGCATATCGTCTCGGTGATGCAAGCCAGCGCAGGCGAATTCGGGCCCGGACAGTCCTGGTCATTGCTCGATGTGACGCGCACGGAATATATGAATATGGGCACCCCCCAAGCGCAGGCCAGCACCACCCGCCACGCGCAACTGAGCTGGATTAACCATATCAGCGCCGAAATGGTGGCCTCGGCCCTGCTGCGCCCGGAGCGCATGGGCACGCTTGAATTGTTTCAGTACGTGAGCCACCTCAATGCCAACGGGCAGTCGGCGCAAAAATACGAAATTCAGTTTTGGAAAAAAGTTTTCTACCCTCTAAGTTGTCTGGTCATGGTGATGCTGGCCCTGCCCTTTGCCTATTTGCACTTTCGCAGCAGCGGCACCACGCCCATGGTGTTTGTTGGCGTGATGGCCGGCATCAGCTTTGTGCTGCTCAACAACCTGGTGGGCGATCTGGGCTATTTGCAAGGCTGGCAAGCCTGGTTTACCGCCGCCCTGCCCGGCCTGATTTATTCCTTTATTTCCCTCGCAGCCTTTGCTTGGTTGGTGGCACGCCAATGAACCCACCAGGTCAGGCCCCGACCCGCGCCATCGTCTTATTCGCCCACGGTTCGCGCGACCCCTTGTGGCACCGGCCTGTCCAGGCGGTGGCCGATGCCATCGCCTTGCGCGCGCCGGCGACGCCAGTGGCTTGTGCTTATTTGGAGTTGAGCACGCCCGATCTACCCACCGTATGCGAGGGCCTTATCAGCCAAGGCGCCAGCGCACTGACTATCGTCCCCATGTTTCTGGGCGTGGGCAAGCACGCGCGGGAGGACTTGCCGGCACTGATGACGCAATTGCGCCAGCAATGGCCTGCAATCGATTTCCAATTGCAGGCCGCGGTGGGCGAAAACCCGCGCCTTATCGCTTTGCTGGCAGACATTGCCCTGGCTTAGTCTCAGGCTTGAAATCGAATTTAATGCATAATGAATGGATTCTTTAGCTTAATTTAGTTATGAATCTTCACCAATTTCGCTTTGTGCAGGAGGCCGTTCGGCACAACCTGAACCTGACCGAAGCGGCCAAGGCCTTGCACACCTCCCAGCCCGGAGTTTCCAAAGCGATCATCGAGTTGGAGCAAGAGCTGGGCATAGAAATCTTCACCCGCCACGGCAAGCGCCTCAAGCGCGTGACCGAGCCGGGGCGCCTGGTGGTCAGCAGCATCGACCTGATACTGCGCGAACTGGGCAACCTCAAGCGCATCGGCGAGCAGTACAGCCAGGAGGACAGCGGCACCTTGTCGATTGCCACCACCCATACCCAGGCGCGCTATGTGTTGCCCGAAAAAGTGGCTAGCCTGCGCAACAGCTTCCCCAAAGTCAATGTCAGCCTGCACCAGGGCGCGCCCGACCAGGTGGCGCGCATGCTGATCGACGAGGTGGCCGAGATCGGCATCGCCACCGAGTCCTTGGCCTCTTACCCCGAACTAGTGACCCTGCCTTGCTACGAATGGCAGCATATGCTGGTCATGCCGGTGGAGCATCCCTTGGCCAGCCGCAGCCGCATCACCCTGGAAGACGTGGCCGCCGAGCCTTTGATTACCTACCATCCCTCGTTCACCGGTCGCACCAAAATCGACGCCGCATTCGCCGCGCGTAAGCTGCACCCGCGCATTGCGCTCGAAGCCATTGATTCGGACGTGATCACCACCTATGTCCGCCTGGGCCTGGGTTTGGGCATCGCCGCCGAAATGGCAGTGCGCGACTTGCAACAAGAAGGTGGCAAAAGCGGCTTGGTGGTGCGCCCTGCCGGCCATTTGTTCGGCCAAAATATGACGCGCGTCGCATTCAAACGCAGCGCCTATTTGCGCAATTTTGTGTACACCTTTACCGAACTGCTCAGCGCGCGTCTGAGCCGCCAAACCATAGAGCGGGCGATGGGCGGGCATTTCACTGATTCGGACATCTAAGGCACCTCGCCTTCAAGCCATTACACCTACTTTGCCACCATGCCCCACAGCACCCCGGCCAGCCCTGTTTTTCCCACCCCAACCCTGCGCAGCCGCCTGCCGGAAGTGGGCACCACGATATTCACCGTCATGTCCGCGCTGGCCACTGAGCACCAATCGGTCAATCTGGGTCAGGGCTTTCCTGACTTTGCCTGCGACCCTTCTTTGCTGGACGCCGTCAGCCAAGCCATGCACCAGGGTCACAACCAATACCCGCCCATGGCCGGCGTGCTGGCCCTGCGCGAAGCGGTGGCCGACAAGATTCAGCGACTGTACGGGCGCAGCTACCGCGCCGCCGACGAGATCACCATCACCGCCGGGGCGACGCAGGCGATTATTTCTATCGTGCTGGCTGTGGTGCATCCTGGCGACGAAGTCATCGTGCTGGAGCCCTGTTACGACAGCTACCTGCCCAATATCGCGCTGGCCGGCGGCGTGGCGGTGCGCGTGCCCTTAACGCCGGGCACCTTCCGCCCCGACTTTGACAAGATTGCAGCAGCCCTCACGCCCCGCACGCGCTGCATCATCATCAACTCACCGCACAACCCCAGCGGCACCATCTGGCGCCGCGAAGATATGCTGCGCCTGCAAGAGATTTTGGCGCCCACTGAGGTGCTACTGATCAGCGACGAGGTGTATGAGCATATGGTCTTTGACGGCGCGCCCCACGAAAGTGCCGCCCGCTACCCCGGCCTGGCAGCACGCAGCTTTATCGTGTCCAGCTTTGGCAAAACCTACCATGTCACCGGCTGGAAAATTGGCTTTGTGGCGGCCCCCGCAGCTCTGACCGCCGAACTGCGCAAAGTGCATCAATTCAATGTATTTACCGTCAACACGCCGGTGCAGTACGGCCTAGCCGCTTTTATGCAAGAGCCTGCCCGCTACTTGGAATTGCCCGCGTTTTACCAGCGCAAGCGCGATCTGTTTCGTCAGGGCTTGGCGCAAACCCGCTTTCGGCTGCTGCCCAGCGAGGGCACGTTTTTCCAGTGCGCAGAAATCTCTGAAGTCAGTGATATGAGCGAGGCCGAGTTTTGTCGTTGGTTGACCATAGAAATTGGCGTTACCGCCATTCCGATGTCGGCTTTTTACCGCGACGCATTTGACCAAAAAATAGTACGCTTTTGCTTTGCCAAAGAAGAAGCTACCCTGCGTAAAGGCCTAGAACGCTTAGCCCCGCTGTAGTGCGCCAGGGTGCCGGCCAGTCTTGCACTGTTTGAATTGATTATTTGATGTTTGATTGAAAGTACCCACCGCATGCCCCTCACTATCAGCGCCCATACCGACCGCTTTGCCACCGCGCCCCAAATCGACCCGAATGACATGGCCGCCATCGCGGCGCAAGGCTTTATCACCGTGGTGAACAACCGCCCCGATGGCGAAGGCGGGCCGGATCAGCCCAGCTCAGAGGCCATGGCGCAAGCGGCGCAGGCGGCGGGTTTGGAGTACCACTATTTGCCAGTCATCAGCGGTCAAATTACCCCCGAGCAAGTGGCCAGCTTTGCCGCCGTCGTGGCCGCCTCGAATGGGCCGGTGCTGGCCTTTTGCCGCAGCGGCGCACGCTCGACCACTATTTGGCACATGGGCCGCTAAGGGCTTTAACTGCCCAGCTGCGCCCAGGCTTTTTCCAGGCGCTTCACGCTCACCGGTTGGGGCGTGCGCAATTCCTGCGCAAACAAGCTGACGCGCAACTCTTCCATCAGCCAGCGGAACTCGGCCATGCGTTCATCGACCGCCCCCTTGCGCTCTGCCACCAAGCGCCAGTAGCGTTGCTCCAGCGGGCGCAACTCGGCCAGCCGGGCAGCATCGCGCGCCGGGTCCGCGCGGTATTTGTCCAAACGCAAGGTGACGGCTTGCAGATAGCGCGCCAAATGCTGCAAGCGCGGCCAGGGCGTAGTCTGCAAAAAGCGCTTGGGCACCAGACGCTGCACTTGCGCGCTAACATCCTCGCAAGCGGGCGCGGCGTTTTTGCTGTCTTTGATTTTGCGCGCCGCGTTTTGGTACTCCAGCAAGATGGTCAGCGCCATGCGCGCCACTTCGTTGGCAATCAAGGTCAAGCGGCCCCGGCCCTCGTCCAAACGTTTTTTAAACGCTGCCGCATCGGTAGGCAAGGGATCTAGCAAAAACGCCCGCTCCAGCGCCAGTGCAATGATCTGGGCTTTGAGTTCTTCCACCGTCCCACCGGCAGCGTTACTGCCATCAACCCTACCGACTTGCATGTAGGCAGCGCCCATTTTTTGCAAGTCTGGGATGTTCTTTTCCAGGTACTTGATCGCGTCTTTCAGTTGCAAAGCAAACAAGCGCGCCAGGCCACTGCGGTGTTTGCTTGCGGCGATCTGTGGCTCGTCAAACACTTCCAGCGTCACCGAGTCCCCTGTATCGACTAGGGCGGGAAAACCAATGACCGCATGGGCACCTTTGCGTATTTCCAGCAGCTCGGGTAATTCGCCAAAAGTCCAAGCGCTGTAGCGCTGTTCG
>CAMCJY010000074.1 GCA_945875225.1 Comamonas sp. lk
GTGGTGTCGCCATGGGCGTAGGCATCATGGGTACGGCGATCGCCGTCAAAAATAGAGACATCGCCGAACCAGATGCCTGGCTCCACATAGGTCAGGGTGATTTGCTTGCCCGAGATGGAGGTGGAGCTGACCCGCACCGCGCCTTTGGCGCAGGCCACCCATTCTTCCGGTGGCTCGCCACGGGCCGCCAGCAGTTCGCCGTCGCGGTAGCGGCGTACATAGGCGTAGCGAAGAATGTCGTGTTTGAGAGAAGGCGAAAGCGCGGAAAACCAGCGCCCTGAATTAATGGCGTTGCGCTCTTCAACAGTGAGAATCGGTTCGTCCATGGCAGGAGACTAGCGAAAGCGGGAGGCAGCGTGCATTGCTGCATTGTCGTACCTGTCTTGCTAAGGAAAAATTGATTTTGTCGCCTGCGTGTCTAAACCGAGGCAGTATCGAGACCCAAGCCCTCTGGGCAAGTGCATTGCACCTGCCTCAACCATCACGCAGCAGCAGCTTCTTTGCCTGCCATTCGATCCAACTCGGCGCAAACATCGGCCATTCGCCCGGAAATGACCATGCGCCCGCCGGCCGAGCGATTTTGGTTGTCCACGACGCGCAAGACGCGCAAGACGCGCAATGGCCTCTGATTTGCCGGCGCCCGGTCGGCAGCCACCAGTGGGGCTAGCGCTGTGGGTGAAGGGCGCAGCGGCATGACCCTGATCTGACAGGCTTGCGTGCGTGTCTGGACAGTCTGGCTTGCCGGGGCTTGCCTGCCTTGCAACCAGTCTGCAAAGCGGTACAGGGTGGCGGAGACTTTGGGAGCGTTGATGAGGGTGCGCATGGTGTGCTTTCTATTGGCCGGTGTTTACATCAGGATGGTGTTGCGGATCAGGCCGACCGCCAGGCCTTCAATCTCAAAAGGCTCGCCCGGTTCGACCACAATGGTTTGGAAATCCGGGTTTTCGGGGTGCAATTCGATCAGGTGCTTGTTGCGGCGGAATCGTTTGACAGTGACTTCTTCGCCGATGCGGGCTACGATGATCTGCCCGTTTTTGGCCTCTTTGGTGGATTGGACGGCGAGCAAATCGCCGTCCATGATGCCGGCATCGCGCATGGACATGCCGCGCACTTTGAGCAGGTAGTCGGGCTGGCGTTGGAACAGGCTGTTTTCGACGTAATAGGTCTGGTCCACATGTTCCTGCGCCAATATGGGCGAGCCGGCGGCAACCCGCCCGATCAGCGGCAAGCACAATTGGGCCAGTCCGGGTAGGGACAGCGAGAATTGTTTAGAGCGCGTGCTTTGGATGTCGCGCAGTGTCTGGCCGCGCAAGCGGATGCCGCGTGAAGTGCCGCTCACCAGCTCTATCATGCCCTTGCGGGCCAGCGCCTGCAGATGCTCTTCTGCCGCGTTGGCTGATTTAAAGCCCAGCTCAGTGGCGATTTCGGCGCGGGTGGGCGGGGCGCCGGTTTGTGCAATCGCGGTTTCGATGAGCGTGAGAATCTGCTGCTGGCGGGCAGTGAGTTTGGGGGCATCTAGCATGCGGACTCCTTGAAGGTGGTCAGGACGGGCTGGGTTTGTAAACAGACTGTTATCTTACACAGTAACTGTATTTTTATCCAGTTTTATTTTTTTTGCAAGGATTTTTTTGCTATGGCTGATTGCATCGTCTTTTTGGGCACCGGCGGGACGATTGCTGGGAGTGCATCCAGCGCCCAGGACAATCTTTCTTACACCTCGGGCCGGGTGGCACTGGGTGATTTGCTGGACGCATTACCCGGTTTGGCTGAGCGTTTGGGCGGGCTCGACAGGCTGCACGAACAAGTATTTCAGGAGGACAGCAAGGACCTAGACCCCAGCCATTGGCAGGCCCTTGCCACGCGTGTGGAACATCATTTGGGCAGCGACGCGGTGCGAGGGGTGGTGCTTACCCATGGCACGGATACGCTAGAGGAAACTGCCTTCTTTCTGGCTAGGACTTTGCCTGCGTCATTGCTGGCGGCTAAGCCCGTGGTAATGACTTGCGCCATGCGCCCAGCCAGCTCCCTCTCGCCGGACGGCCCGCAAAACCTGCGCGACGCTACCTTTCTTGCGTGCGCCCAAGGCGCGCATGGCGTGATGCTGGTTTGCCAAGGCCAAGTGTTTGATGGCGCGCAGGTACAAAAAAATCATCCTTACCAGCTCAACCCTTTTGACGCAGGTGACTATGGCCTGGTCGGTCTGGTGGAGGAAAGCCAGTTGCAATTACTGGGCGGTTGGCCCTTGCCCATTCCAAGTCGGGCAGTCCAGACTTTGGCGGGAAAGTCCGATTCGGTTCAGGCTTTTCCCCGGGTAGAAATCGTTTTCAACCATAACGGTGCCGATGGCGCCATGGTGCGGGCGCTGTGTGCGCCGCCGGCGCCCGGCGATGCGCCGGTGCTGGGCATTGTGCTGGCTGGCACCGGCAATGGCACGGTGCACCGGGGGCTGGAAGCGGCGCTGCGGCAGGCCCAAAGCCAGGGCGTGACGGTGGTGCGCACTACACGCTGCGCGCGCGGACGGGTGCTGCCCCGTGCCGATGGACGCGGCGCAGAGTTCCCCATTTTGGAATTAAGCCCGGTGAAAGCCCGTATCGAGCTGATGTTGCAACTGGCCGCACCCTCCGTCGCGCGCTAGTTGCCGTCGGTGCGCAGCTGACAGCTTACCTAAGCGTCATGGCTTGCCGGCCCAGCCGCGCCCTAGCCGCCCGTCTTGAAGGGCGGGCCGGCCAGCCGCAATCCGGCTTTCAGGCCTTTTTGCTTAAACCAGCCCTGGTTGACTTCCAGAACAAAGCGCACCGGCTTGGCCGAGCAGTGCGACTGGGTGCTATGGGGCTGCATGTCTTGCAGGTTGACCACCGTCCCATCGTCAGCGACGAAGGCGGCCGTCAGGGGGATCAAGGTATTTTTCATCCAGAAACACTGTTGTTTTGCCTCCGAGAAAATAAACAGCATGCCTTCGTGCTGTGGCATCTCGGCGCGATGCATCAGGCCGGTGGCCTGTTGCGCTGGGGTGCTGGCAATTTGCACTTCGAGTTGATGGAAACCGGCAGAGAGGGTGGTGCGTGGCAGGCCGGTTTGGGCTTGGTCCTGCGCCATGAGCGGGCTCATAGGCGCCAGAAAAGCCAGGGTGCTAAGTGTGCTCAGAAGGAAGTTCATGGCCTGATTGTGCTTGAGCTTAGAAGTGCAGCTCGGCAAATATAAGGGGATTTAACCTGGTGTGCTTGGTGTCCGCGGGGTGTGTGCACTGCCTGCCCCCATCTTGATTTATGACAGTATCGTGTAAAGGTTTGTGTCTAGAATTGACTAGTCCCATTAAAAAAAGCCTGCGAACCCTTCGGTAAACTGGCCTTGCAGGCGGCAATACACCGCCTGATTCAACAGCAAAGAGACTCACTTCATGTACCAGCACATCAAAATTCCCGCCCAAGGCCAGAAAATCACCGTCAACGCCGATTTTTCCTTGAACGTTCCCGACGAGCCCATCATTCCCTACATTGAGGGTGACGGTACCGGCCTGGACATTACGCCGGTGATGCTCAAAGTGGTGGATGCGGCGGTGGCCAAATGCTACGGCGGCAAGCGCAAAATACATTGGATGGAGGTGTATGCTGGTGAAAAGTCCACCAATGTCTATGGCCCGGACGTCTGGCTGCCCGAAGAAACCCTGCATGCGATCCGCGACTATGTGGTCTCCATCAAAGGCCCGCTGACCACCCCGGTTGGCGGCGGTATCCGCTCCTTGAACGTGGCTTTGCGCCAGGAACTTGACTTATACGTCTGCCTGCGGCCCATTCAATACTTTGACGGTGTGCCCAGCCCGGTCAAAGAGCCGCATAAGACCGATATGGTCATCTTCCGCGAAAACTCCGAGGATATTTACGCTGGCATCGAGTTTGAAGCCGAGTCCGACAAGGCCAAAAAGTTGATCAAGTTCCTGACTGAGGAAATGGGCGTTACAAAAATACGTTTCCCAAACACCTCTGGCATTGGCATCAAGCCGGTGTCACGCGAAGGCACCGAACGTCTGGTACGAAAAGCCATCCAATACGCCATTGACAACGACAAGCCCAGCGTGACCATTGTCCACAAGGGCAATATCATGAAATTCACCGAAGGCGGCTTTCGCGATTGGGCCTACGGTCTGGCGCAAAAAGAATTCGGCGCCCAGTTGGTCGATGGCGGCCCTTGGTGCAAATTCAAAAACCCCAGGACGGGTCGTGAAATTACGGTCAAGGACAGTATTGCCGACGCCTTTTTGCAACAAATCCTGCTGCGTCCCGCCGAATACAGCGTTATCGCCACACTCAACCTCAATGGCGACTATGTGTCGGACGCTTTGGCAGCCCAGGTGGGAGGTATTGGCATCGCCCCGGGTGCCAACCTCAGCGATACGGTGGCTATGTTCGAGGCGACCCACGGCACGGCGCCCAAATATGCGGGTAAAGACTACGTCAACCCGGGCTCCGAAATTTTGTCAGCCGAAATGATGCTGCGGCACATGGGCTGGAAAGAAGCGGCCGATTTGATCATCAGTTCCATGAAGAAATCCATTCTCAGCAAGAAGGTCACCTATGACTTTGCCCGCCTGATGGACGGCGCAACCCAGGTCAGTTGCTCCGGCTTTGGCCAGGTCATGATCGAACATATGTAAGCGCCTGCGGGACTTTGCCCGCCTGCGGATGCTTGTCCAAGCGCCTGTTGCGCACCTGGGTAGCGGGCGTTTTTTTCTTGGCCGGCTTGAATCCGGCCCTTAGCGCTCCAATTACCCTTGGCACTGCGCTAGCATGTGCACACCGATAAAATGAAGGCATGGCGACTACCCCACCCAAACCCCCGAGGGAACTCCCACGGCAGACCCCCAAACCTGACGACGGCGGTGGTGCCATCGTTCTGGAGCGCCTGCCGCAAAAAGTGCAGCCGCCATCCATGCACCAAGTGCTGATGTTGAATGATGATTTCACCCCTATGGAGTTCGTAGTGGGGGTGATCCAAGAATTTTTTTCCAAAGATTTGGCCACAGCGACCCAAATCATGCTGAAAATCCATATTGATGGACGAGGGGTTTGCGGGGTGTTCACCCGCGACGTGGCGGCCACAAAGGTGGACCAGGTCATGGATGCCGCCCAGAAGGCGGGACATCCCTTGCAGTGTGTCAGTGAGCCTATGGGTTAAAAGGCGAGAGAACGTGATGAGGCTTGGTGACCGCTGGGGCGGCCCACCGAAGATAAATAAATGCATACGATGAAGGAACAGACCTGATTGCCCAGGAATTAGAAGTCAGCTTGCATATGGCCTTTGTTGAGGCCCGCCAGCAGCGGCACGAATTCATTACCGTGGAGCACCTATTGCTCGCTTTGCTGGATAACCCTAGCGCGGCGGAAGTGTTGCGCGCCTGCTCGGCCAATGTTGATGAATTGCGCAAGTCGCTCACCCATTTCATCAAGGACAACACGCCCCAAGTAGCCGGCGTAGATGAGGTCGATACCCAGCCGACCCTAGGGTTTCAGCGGGTGATCCAACGCGCCATCATGCATGTGCAATCCACTGGCAGCGGTAAAAAAGAGGTGATGGGCAGCAATGTGCTGGTCGCCATCTTTGGCGAAAAAGATTCTCACGCCGTCTATTACCTGCACCAGCAGGGCGTCACCCGCTTGGATGTGGTCAATTTCATTGCGCATGGCATCAAAAAGAGCGATCCGCCCGAAGCCGCAAAAGGCAGCGAGGCTGGGCCTGAGACCGAAGAAGCCTCCAGTGAGAAAAACGAAAAATCGTCCCCGCTTGAGCAGTACACCCAGAATTTGAACCAGCTGGCCAAAGACGGCAAGATCGACCCCTTGATCGGGCGTGAGTACGAAGTCGAGCGGGTGATTCAGATTTTGTGCCGCCGCCGCAAAAACAACCCTTTGCTTGTGGGCGAAGCTGGCGTGGGAAAAACCGCTATTGCCGAGGGTCTGGCCTGGCGAATTTCCCAAAAGGAAGTACCCGAAGTGTTGGCTGATGCGGTGGTGTATTCCCTGGATATGGGCGCATTGCTGGCAGGCACCAAATACCGGGGTGATTTTGAGCAGCGCCTCAAGGGCGTGCTCAAATCTCTTAAAGACCGCCCCAATGCGGTGCTTTTCATTGACGAAATCCACACCCTAATTGGTGCTGGCGCGGCTTCCGGTGGCACGCTGGATGCGTCAAATCTGCTCAAGCCCAGCCTGAGCTCGGGCCAACTCAAGTGCATTGGCGCCACCACATTTACCGAATACCGAGGTATTTTCGAAAAAGACGCTGCCTTGTCCCGACGCTTCCAAAAGATTGATGTAGTGGAGCCTACGATCGAGCAGACGGTGGAGATTCTCAAAGGCCTTAAGTCCCGCTTTGAAGAGCACCACAAAGTCAAGTACGCGGTGGCTGCCCTGCAGGCCGCCGCGGAGCTGAGCGCCAAGTACATCAACGACCGGCATTTGCCCGACAAAGCGATTGATGTGATCGATGAGGCTGGGGCGGCCCAGCAGATCTTGGCCCCCAGCAAGCGCAAAAAGACGATTTCCAAGACAGAAGTCGAGGAGATCGTCGCCAAAATTGCCCGGATTCCTCCGGCCAATGTCTCTAATGACGACCGCGGCAAACTCAAAACCCTGGACCGCGATCTCAAAAGCGTGGTCTTTGGTCAGGACAAGGCGCTCGATGTCCTGGCCTCTGCGGTCAAAATGGCCCGCTCCGGGCTGGGTCGGGCGGACAAGCCCATCGGCTCTTTCCTGTTCAGTGGCCCCACCGGCGTGGGTAAAACCGAAGCGGCCAAGCAGTTGGCCTACATCATGGGTATTGAGTTGCTGCGCTTTGACATGAGCGAGTACATGGAGCGCCATGCGGTCAGCCGTCTGATCGGCGCCCCCCCGGGCTATGTCGGTTTTGACCAGGGCGGTTTGTTGACAGAGGCTGTCACTAAAAAGCCGCATTGCGTGCTCTTGCTTGATGAGATCGAAAAAGCACATCCGGACATTTTCAACGTGCTCTTGCAAGTCATGGACCACGGCACCTTGACCGATAACAACGGGCGCAAGGCCGATTTCCGCAATGTGATCATCATCATGACCACCAACGCGGGCGCCGAAACCATGAACAAGGCCACGATCGGCTTTACCAACCCCCGGGAAGCGGGCGATGAGATGGTGGATATCAAGCGTTTGTTTACACCTGAATTCCGCAACCGGCTCGATGCGATCGTGGGCTTTAAAGCCCTGGACGAAAACGTCATCTTGCGGGTAGTGGACAAATTCCTGTTGCAGTTGGAAACCCAGTTGGCCGAGAAGAAAGTGGAAGTTACCTTTACAGACAAACTTCGCAAGCACTTGGGCAAGAAGGGCTTTGACCCGCTCATGGGCGCGCGACCCATGCAGCGCCTGATTCAGGACACCATCCGCCGCGCTTTGGCCGACGAATTGCTGTTCGGCCGCCTGACCGACGGTGGCCGCCTGACGGTGGACCTCGACGACAAAGACGAGTCCAAAACCGAGGTATTGCTCGATATCCAGCCGCTGCCCAAGCGAGAAGGGCGCTCCAAGTCGGAAGAGGCGACAGCCACCTGATGTAAAATCAGCAGGCTTTGCCAGGCGCGCTTGTTAATAGCCAGTGCGGCGGCGAAGTTAATCACAAACCGGTTCTATCAAGGTGTTCCTCTTGGGCGCATGCCGCCCTAGAGGAAAAATCGAACCGGATTTAAGACCTAACCTTTGGAGTATTTATGTCAGTCACTATGCGTGAAATGCTGGAAGCGGGCGTTCATTTCGGACACCAAACCCGTTTTTGGAACCCCAAGATGGCCCCGTTTATCTTTGGCCATCGCAATAAAATCCACATCATCAACCTGGAAAAGTCCTTGCCGATGTTCCAGGAGGCCAGCAAGTTTGTGCGCCAACTGTCGGCCAAACGCGGCACTGTCTTGATGGTCGGCACCAAGCGCCAGGCGCGCGATACCGTGGCGATGGAAGCCAAGCGCGCAGGCATGCCTTTTGTGGACCAGCGTTGGCTCGGCGGCATGTTGACCAATTTCAAGACGGTGAAAACCTCGATCAAACGTCTCAAGGAAATGAAGATTGAACAGGAAGCCGGTCTTGATGCGATGAGCAAAAAAGAACAGCTGATGTTTGCCCGTGAATTGGCCAAACTGGAAAAAGACATTGGCGGCATTCAAGA
>CAMCJY010000075.1 GCA_945875225.1 Comamonas sp. lk
AAGCGCAGGTGACGCACCAGGATGTCAGCTACCGCCCGCGCCGCCAGCTGGTGGTAACCGTGGACGACGGCTCGGATACCTGCACGCTGCGCTTTTTCAACTTTTACCCGTCGATGCAAAAAGCGCTGGCGCCGGGTCAGCGCCTGCGAATAAGGGGCGAAGTCAAAGGCGGCTTTGCCGGTTGGACCATGCTGCATCCCACGGCGCGCGCGGCTGGCGGCGAGCTGCCCAGCGCGCTCACGCCGGTATACCCCACGGTGGCCGGTCTGCCGCAAGCCTATTTGCGCAAGGCAGTGCTCGGCGGGCTGGCACGCGCTGAACTGTCCGACACCTTTCCCCCCGGCGATCTGAGTCCGCTCAACCCGCAAGCCCAAGGCGGTTTGTGGACGCTACACGAGGCGCTGGCGTTTTTGCACCACCCACGTCCGGACGTGGCCATCGACACCTTGATGGACCACAGCCACCCCGCTTGGCAGCGCCTGAAGGCTGAGGAATTGCTGGCTCAACAGCTCTCGCAACTGCAAGCCCGCCGCGCCCGCGCTACCTTGCGTGCGCCCGTGTTGCTGCCCGACGCCGGCCCCACTGCGCTGCGCCAGCGCCTGCACGCCGCTCTGCCTTTTACCCTGACCGGTGCGCAGGCGCGTGTTAGCGACGAGATCGCTTTGGACATGGCGCGCCACACGCCGATGCACCGTCTGCTGCAAGGCGATGTAGGCGCGGGCAAAACCGTGGTGGCGGCGCTGGCGGCAGCCGTGTGCATCGACGCGGGCTGGCAGTGCGCACTAATGGCGCCCACCGAAATATTGGCCGAGCAGCATTTCCGCAAACTGCTGGGCTGGCTGGAGCCCTTGGGCATAAGCACCGCCTGGCTGACCGGCTCGCAAAAAACCAAAGAGCGGCGCGCCATGCTGGAAATGATTGAAAGCGGCAAAGCGCAGTTGGTGGTGGGCACGCACGCCATCATTCAGACTAAAGTGCATTTCAAAAATTTGGCGCTGGCGGTGATCGATGAACAGCACCGCTTTGGCGTCGCCCAGCGTCTGGCGTTGCGCAGCAAATTGCAGCACGAAGCCATGGAGCCGCATTTGCTGATGATGACGGCCACGCCCATACCGCGCACCCTGGCCATGAGCTATTACGCCGACCTGGACGTATCCACGCTGGACGAATTGCCGCCGGGACGCACGCCCATCGTGACCAAAGTGCTGGCTGAAAACCGGCGCGCCGAGGTGATAGAGCGCATACGCGCGCAGGTGGCGCAGGGGCGGCAGGTGTATTGGGTGTGCCCGCTGATTGAAGAGAGCGAGATGCTCGACCTCAGCAATGCCACCGCCACCCACGCTGAACTCGCCGAAGCCTTGCAAACGCCCGATGGCGAACACACCATCGGCCTCTTGCACTCGCGTCTGCTGCCGGACGAGAAAAAAGCCGTGATGGCGCAGTTTGTAGCGGGCCAGATCGCGGTGCTGGTCAGCACCACCGTGATTGAAGTGGGCGTCGATGTGCCCAATGCCTCGCTGATGGTGATCGAAAACGCGCAGCGCTTTGGCCTGTCGCAGCTGCACCAATTGCGCGGCCGCGTGGGCCGGGGCGCGGCGGCTTCGGCTTGCTTGCTGCTCTATTCCACGGGCGACGCGCCGCGCCTGGGCGAGGCCGCACGCGAGCGCCTCAAGGCCATGGTGGAAACCAATGACGGTTTTGAAATCGCCCGCCGCGACCTGGAGATTCGCGGCCCGGGTGAATTTTTAGGTGCCCGCCAGTCGGGCGACCAGATGCTGCGTTTTGCCGACCTGGCACAAGACGCGGCGCTGCTCGCGTGGGCACGCAAAGAGGCCCCTATGCTGCTGGAACGCCACCCGGCGCTGGCCGTCAAGCATGTGCAGCGCTGGCTGGGCAGCAAGGCCGAATTCCTGAAGGCCTGAGGGACGCCGTGGCCCTGCGCAGATAATGTGCGCATGACGCTGACCGAACTCAAATACATCGTGGCCGTGGCCCGCGAACGCCACTTCGGCAAGGCCGCCGATGCCTGTTTTGTGTCGCAGCCCACACTATCCGTGGCAGTCAAGAAATTGGAGGAAGAGCTGGACGTCAAGCTGTTTGAGCGCAGCGCTAACGAGGTCAACATCACCCCCCTGGGCGAGGAAATCGTGCGACAAGCGCAAAGCGTGCTGGAGCAGGCGGCGCATATCAAAGACATCGCCAAGCGCGGCAAAGACCCGCTGGCTGGTGCGCTCAAGCTGGGCGTGATTTACACCATCGCCCCCTATTTGCTACCCGACCTGGTGCGCCAGGTCATCACCCGCACGCCGCAAATGCCACTGATGCTGCAAGAGAACTTCACCGTCAAACTGCTGGAGATGCTGCGCACCGGAGAAATCGATTGCGCCATATTGGCAGAACCATTTCCCGATGCCGGTCTGGCGCTTGCACCCTTGTACGACGAGCCTTTTTTTGCCGCCGTGCCCAGCAGCCACCCGCTGGCCAAACAAGACCATGTGACAGCGCAGGAATTAAAAAACGAAACCATGCTGCTGCTGGGCAGCGGCCACTGCTTTCGCGACCATGTGCTGGAAGTCTGCCCCGAATTCGCGCGCTTTTCCAGCGACACCGAAGGCATACGCAAAAGCTTCGAAGGCTCCTCGCTGGAGACCATCCAACACATGGTGGCCGCCGGCATGGGCATCACTTTGGTGCCGCGCCTGAGCGTGCCCGCGCAGGCCTTGCAAGCGCCCAAGCGGCACGATGCCAAATTATTTGTCAAATACCTGCCGGTGCAGGATGGCAAAGGCATCGCCCCACCCACCCGTCGCGTGGTGCTGGCCTGGCGGCGCAGCTTTACCCGCTACGAAGCCATCGCCTCCTTGCGTAATGCCGTCTATGCCTGCGAACTGCCAGGCGTGACGCGGCTGTCTTAAAAAACCGGGCCGTCACGCCTGCTGCATCTATGGACACCTCTGAGCTCATGCCCGAAACCCCCGTATGGCGTGCGCGTTTGGCTTTGTACCTGGATCTCATCCGTTGGAATCGGCCTGCCGGTTGGCTGCTGCTGTTGTGGCCCACGCTCAGCGCTTTGTGGCTGGCGGCTAGCGGCTTTCCGGGTTGGCATTTACTGCTGGTGTTCACGCTGGGCACGGTGCTGATGCGCAGCGCCGGTTGCTGTATCAATGACGTGGCCGACCGCGAGTTTGACCGCCATGTGCGCCGCACCGCGCAGCGCCCGGTAACCAGTGGCCGGCTGCAAGCGCGCGAAGCGCTGGCGGTGGGCGCGGTGCTGGCCTTGCTGGCCTTTGGCCTGGTGCTGACGACCAATACCGCCACCGTCTATTTATCGTTTGCCGCGCTGGCAGTGGCGGTGGCTTATCCCTATGCCAAACGCATCGTGTCTATGCCGCAGGCGGTGCTGGGGGTGGCGTTCAGTTTTGGCATCCCCATGGCCTATAGCGCAGTGCAAGGCGCGGTGCCTTGGACGGCGGCGCTTTTGCTCTTAGGCAATTTGTTTTGGGTGCTGGCCTATGACACGCAATACGCCATGGTGGACCGCGAGGATGACCTCCACATTGGCATACGCACCTCGGCCATCACTTTGGGTCGCTGGGACGTGGCCGCAGTGATGGTTTTTTATGCCGCTTATCTGGGCATCTGGGGCGTCTTGCTGGCGCAGCAACTAAGCTATCCCGCTTGGATGGCCGCTCTGGCGGCGGCGGCGGCGCAAGCGCTGTGGCATTACCGCCTGATTCGCTTGCGCGAGCGTGACCACTGTTTTACCGCTTTTAGGCACAACCATTGGCTGGGCTTTACGGTGTTTGTAGGCATTGCGCTGAGCCTGCCTTGGTAAGGCGCTACTTTATTCAAGCGCCCCGCCCACCCTCAAACCACCCCGCGCCCACAGACGCTGCGCTGGGTTGAGCACCTACTAAAGCACCTACACACCAAAGATACGCGCCATGCGCACGCCAAAACCTTGTATCCACGGCGCCACATAGCGCAGGCGCGGGCGCTTCGCTTCGCTAGCTTTCACGATGGCCGCGACCACCGAATCTGTAGTCTTGGCTTCTAAAAAGCTGAAGGTGCGCTTTTCTTCGGCCTGCATTTTTTCTTTCTGGGCATAGAAGTAGGAATCCGGGCCCATCCAAGCGTATTTGCTGGCGGCCATGCTTTGGTTAAAGCCGGTGTGGATGGCGCCGGGCTCGACCACGCAGACCGCAATACCTTTGCCCAGTTGGTCCATTTCGGCGCGCAAGCCCGCTGCCGCTGCGGATAGCGCGAACTTGGTCATGGAATAGGGCATCAAAAATGGAAAAGGCACGCGCCCGGCTATCGAGCTGATAAACACCAAGGTGCCCCGCTGGCGTGCGATCATGCCGCGCAGCGCCACCTGCGTAAGCGCCAGGGTGGAAAACAGATTCACCTCAAAAATGCGGCGCACCCGCTCTATATCTACTTCGGCCAGCGAGCCCGATTCGCCCAAAGCGGCGTTATTCACCAAGACGTCAATCTCGCGCCCGGCGATCAGCGCCCTGTCTTGGGCGTCGGTGATGTCCAGCTTGAAGACTTCCATAGATACGGCGCGCGCAGCGCACTCCTGTCGCAAGGCCTGGGCTTGGTCTTCGTTGATCGTCGTAGCCAGCACCTGGTGGCCGCGTGCGGCCAAGGCAAACGCGGAGTCACGGCCAATGCCCGTGCCGGCGCCGGTGATAAGAATGGTCTTGCCCATGGTTTGGACTTCCTAGAGATAAGAACAGCGAGGCATTTGCATGCGCCGCTGCTTGAGGGGCATCCGGCGACGGGTGCCGCAAGATAACAAATCGTGTAGCTGGCCAGAAAAAGGCGCTTTGACCCGCTTAAGCCTCTTTATCAAGGCTTAAGCAGATCCTGTGCGCTTGCTGCGGGATTTATTTAGCCTTCAGGCACTCGCTCATGAACTTTTTGCGCTCGTCGCCTTTGAGCTCTTTGGTCTTGGCGTCGGCGTTACAGCTCTTCATTTTGTTTTGCTGCGTCGTGCCGGCTTCGGATGCGGCAGGTTCCGGTGCCTTGGCGCTTAAGCACTCGCTCATGAACTTTTTGCGCTCGTCGCCTTTGAGCTCTTTGGTTTTAGCTTCGGCATTGCAGCTGCCCATTTTATTTTGCTGGTCGCTGGCGGCAACTGCGCTGCCTCCGGCGAAAGCCAAGCAAAGGGATAGCATCACAAATTTATTTTTCATACAAACCTCCTTGAGTTAAATCAACAAACCGCCTGCGCGGTGGCAGCAATCCTCGCTGCCGACGCCAGCATACAACGGCTGCGTAACAAAGCACAGGGGCGCTGACACCTAGGTTCCTAATTCTTGAGGACGCACAAGCAAAAGCCATATCCGTCGCCCAGCGCCGCCAAAGCGGCAAGGACCTCCCCCTAAAATCGCCGCCATGCCCTCCGTCAAATCCGAACTTCTGGCAGCGCTATCCGCTGCGTTGGAAACCCTGCTACCCGGCGCAGGCAGCCAAGCAGCCCTTGAATCGCCCAAAGTCGCCGCCCATGGCGACTTCGCCAGCACCGCAGCCATGCAGTTGGCCAAACCCCTCAAAAGCAATCCGCGCCAGGTCGCCGAGCAATTGCGCGACCTGCTGCTGGCGCAAGCCGCTTTTGCGCAGTGGGTGCAGGACATTGACATTGCCGGGCCCGGCTTTATCAATATGCGCCTACTCCCTGGCGCCAAGCAAGAAGTCGTGCGCGATGTTTTGCAAAGCAAAGCGGGCTTTGGCACGCGTGAGTCCAACGGGCAGCGCGTGCTGGTGGAATTTGTGTCGGCCAATCCGACCGGGCCTTTGCATGTCGGCCATGGCCGACAGGCGGCGCTGGGCGATGCAATTTGCAATTTGCTCCACACCCAGGGCTGGGAGGTTTACCGCGAGTTTTATTACAACGACGCCGGCGTGCAAATCAACACCCTGGCCACCAGCACCCAATTGCGTGCGCGCGGCCAGCGCCCGGGCGACCCAGGCTGGCCCACCGACCCCGAAGACCCAGCGAGCAAAGGTTTTTATAACGGCGATTACATCGCCGATATTGCTGAAGATTTCAAAGCCGCCAAGACGGTGGTGTCGGATGACCGGCAATTTAGCGCCAGCGGCCATATCGAAGACTTGGACAATATCCGCGAATTTGCCGTAGCCTATTTGCGCCGTGAACAGGACCTGGACCTCAAAGCCTTCGCCCTGCGCTTTGACAACTACTACCTGGAGAGCAGCTTGTACAGCAGCGGGCGGGTAGCGGCCACGGTGGAAAAACTGCAAGCGGCCGGCAAGACCTACGAGCAAGACGGCGCCTTGTGGCTGCGCTCGACCGACTACGGCGACGACAAAGACCGCGTCATGAAAAAGCGCGACGGCAGCTACACCTATTTTGTGCCGGACGTGGCCTACCACATCGCCAAATGGGAGCGCGGTTTTAGCAAGGTGGTCAACATCCAAGGCACGGACCACCACGGCACGATTGCCCGCGTGCGCGCCGGTTTGCAGGCAGCCGGTGTCGGCATACCGCAGGGCTACCCGGACTATGTGCTGCACACCATGGTGCGGGTAGTGCGCGGCGGCGAGGAAGTCAAGATTTCCAAACGCGCCGGCAGCTATGTCACTTTGCGTGACCTGATTGAATGGACCAGCGCCGATGCGGTACGCTTTTTCCTGCTCAGCCGCAAGCCCGATACCGAATACACCTTCGACGTGGACCTGGCGGTGGCCAAAAACAATGACAACCCGGTTTATTACGTGCAGTACGCGCATGCGCGCATTTGCTCGGTGCTGGCGGCCTGGGGCGGCGACAGCGCGCAGCTGGCGAGCGCCGACCTGGGCCCACTGGTTAGCCCACAAGCCCAGGCGCTAATGCTGTTACTGGCCAAATACCCCGATATGCTGGGCGCTGCCGCGCTGGACTTTGCGCCGCACGACGTGACTTTTTACCTGCGCGAGCTGGCCGCTTGCTACCACAGCTATTACGATGCCGAGCGCATCTTGGTGGACGAGGAGCCGGTGCGCCTGGCGCGGCTGGCGCTGGTGGCCGCGACTGCGCAGGTATTGCACAATGGCCTGGCGGTGCTGGGGGTAAGCGCACCGCGCAAAATGTAGTTATTCAAGGTAGCAAGACATGCAAAGACAACGCGGCGGAACCTTTTTGGGTTTTGTATTGGGACTGGTGATCGGCCTGGGCATTGCCTTCGGCATAGCGCTTTACGTCACCAAAGTGCCCCTGCCATTTCTGAGCAAAGGCCAGACCCGCAGCGCCGACCAAAACGATACTGAAGCCAAAAAGAACAAGGACTGGGATCCCAATGCCCTGATTACCGGTAAACCGGCACCCAAAGCCGCGGCCCCCGCAGATGCCGCAAGCGGCGTCGTGCCGCCGGCGCCCACACCGGCGCCCACACCGGCACCGGCACCGGCACCGGCACCAGCCAGGCCGACCACCACCGCAACGCCTACGCCACCAGCGGCCGCCGCAGACCCCATCGGCGCCCTGGCCAATGCCAAAGCTGCGTCTGCGGCCATGCCAACGGGCCAAATTTTTTATTA
Source organism: Comamonas sp. lk (assembly GCA_945875225.1). Classification (GTDB taxonomy): domain Bacteria; phylum Pseudomonadota; class Gammaproteobacteria; order Burkholderiales; family Burkholderiaceae_C; genus Allorhodoferax. The sequence goes on from CAMCJY010000075.1 coordinate 7,546, forward strand.
CGTGCAAGTGGGCGCTTTTCGAGCGATGGACGATGCACAAAGCCAGCGCGCCAAGCTCTCGCTGACGGGCGTAGAAGCGGCGGTGACTGAGCGTGAGCAAGGCGGGCGACCGATTTACCGCGTGCGCGTGGGCCCGTTTGAAAAGATCGAAGACGCCGAACGCAGCAAAGACAAATTGGACAAGGCTGGCACCGACACGGTGCTGATCAAAGTGCAGCGCTAGCAGGGGCGTTGGCGCAATCATTATTTTTTCGGAGCATGTATGACACCCACCCGGCGTAATTTTGGACAACAAGCCATAGCGGGCTTGATCGCCTTGCAGGCACCGGCCATTGCCTTGGCCCAATTCAAAAAGCCGGTGGCCGGCACGGACTACCAGGTGCTCGATGCGCGCGCGCCGGTGGAGGCGCCGGCCGGAAAAATCGAAGTGGTGGAGTTCTTTTGGTACAACTGCACGCACTGCAATGCTTTTGAACCCATGCTGGCCGATTGGGTGAAAAAACTGCCCAAAGACGTCGCTTTCCGGCGTGCGCCGGTGGCTTTCAATGACAGCTTCGTACCGCAGCAAAAACTGTTTTA
>CAMCJY010000076.1 GCA_945875225.1 Comamonas sp. lk
AGCCCATCATGGCGCGCCTCAAAACCGATCTGGTCGATGTGCTCTGGGCCGCTACCGATAGCGGCTCGGGCTTGGCCGATATACAACTGGAGTGGGACCGCCGCATTGCCTTGGGTGTGGTGCTGGCCGCTTTCGGCTACCCCGACAAGCCCCGCACGGGCGATGCCATCACCGGTTTGCCAGCGGAGGCGGCAGGCCTGATGGTGTTCCATGCGGGCACGCGTTTGCAGGATGATGGCTTGCGCACCAGTGGTGGCCGCGTGCTCTGCGTGACCGCACTGGCCGACTCGGTGCGTTCGGCGCAGAGCCGGGCATACGATGCCATTCAGAACATCCGTTTTGAAGGCATGCAGTGGCGTAGCGACATCGGTTTTCGTGCGCTCAAACGGTGATTGAGGCGCGCCACAGAAACCAACACAGGAAACCCAAGCATGCTTACCGCCAGCACTGAAAACGTTCGCCACTACCTGCTCGACTTGCAAGCTCGCCTGGCTGGCGCGGTGTCGCAAATGGATGGCGGCAGCTTTGTGGTCGACCCCTGGAGTAAACCGGCGGGCGAGGCCCTGCAAGGCGACGGCATCACCCAGATACTGGAAGGCGGCCCGGTGTTCGAGCGCGCCGGTGTGGGCTTTTCGCATGTGCGCGGGCCGCGTCTGCCGCCCAGCGCCACCCAGCACCGGCCCGAACTGGCGGGCTCAGGTTTTGAGGCCATTGGCGTGTCACTGGTGTTTCACCCGCGCAACCCCTATGCGCCCACGGTACATATGAATGTGCGCATGCTGGCCGCCAAAGCGCCCGACGGCAGCCCGGTGTGCTGGTTTGGCGGCGGCATGGACTTGACGCCGATTTACGGTTTTGAAGAAGACGCAGTGCATTTTCACCAAAGCTGCAAAACCGCTTTAGACCCTTTTGGCGCCGATAAATACCCGCGCTTTAAAACCTGGTGCGACGAGTATTTTTTCCTGAAACACCGCAACGAGCCGCGCGGCATAGGCGGCGTTTTTTTTGACGATTTTTCCGAGCTGGGCCAAGACGGCAGCTTTGCCATGTTGCGCGCACTGGCCGATGCTTTTGTGCAGGCCTATTTCCCGATTGTGCAGCGACGCAAAGACATGGCTTACACCGAGCGCGAGCGTGCTTTTCAGCTGTACCGGCGCGGGCGCTATGTGGAGTTCAACCTGGTCTGGGATCGGGGGACGCATTTCGGCTTGCAATCGGGTGGGCGCACCGAGTCCATTCTCTTGTCCATGCCGCCGCAAGTAAGCTGGTCCTACCAACACCAGCCGCAAGTGGGTAGCCCGGAAGCGGCCCTGTACCAGCAGTTTCTGGTGCGGCGGGACTGGGTTTGAGCGCAGGCGAGCGCATCGGCGTTTTCGGCGGCGCCTTTGACCCGCCGCATACCGGGCACCTGGCGCTGGCCAGAGCGGCGCTCGCGCAGTTGGATTTAACCCAGTTGCGCATCGTGCCCACCGGGCAGGCCTGGCACAAAGCGCGCGACCTCTCCGAGGCCGCCTACCGCTTGGAAATGTGCCGCTTGCTGTTTGCGCCGTTGGCCGATGTAGTGGTCGATGACTGCGAAATACGCCGCGGCGGGCCGAGTTATACCGTGGACACGCTGGAGGCTTTACGTGTGCAACGGCCTAGCGCCCGGCTCATGCTTTTGATAGGCCAGGACCAGGCGGCGGGCTTGCCTCAGTGGCACCGGGCCGACGAATTGGCCCGGCTAGCTATAATTTGGGTCGCTGTCCGTCCCGATGCGACGGGCCTAGTGGCCCCTTTGGACCCTGACTTGCGCACCCGATTTTCTTTGCATACCCTGCCCATGGCGGTCCAAGCCGTCAGTTCCACCGACATTCGCGAGCGCATTGCCCGCGGCCAAGCCACCCAAACCTTGTTAACCGAGCCGCTCGCACGCTATATTGAGCATCACCACCTTTACCAAACGCCCTGATGACCACTTCCCCCGCCAACAAGAAAAACGATATCCAAAAACTACAGCGCGCCATCGTCGATGGCCTGGAGGACGTGAAGGCGCAGGACATACGGGTGTTTGATACCGAGGAACTTTCGGCCTTGTTTGAGCGGGTCATCATAGCCTCGGGCACGTCCAACCGCCAAACCAAGGCGCTGGCCGCTAGCGTGCGCGATGCGGTGCGCGAAGCAGGTTTTTCCAAGCCGCGTATCGAGGGCGAAGGCAATGGCGAATGGATTATTGTGGACTGCGGCCAGGCGGTGGTGCACATCATGCAACCGAGTTTTCGCCAGTACTACAACCTGGAAGAGTTGTGGGGTGAAAAGCCGGTGCGTCTGAAGCTGGGAGTGGCCAAACCGGCGGCGGCGCCCAAAGTGGTCGTCGAAGCGGCTAAGCCCAAGGCGCCAGCCACCTTGCGCCGCTCCAACGCGGCCAAAATCGGTATAGCCGAGGCCTTTCCCTCTAAAGCCCAAGTGCGCAAAAACGAAGAAGCCGCTGCCAAGGCCGCCAAGAACAGCGCTGTGGCCAAATCGCCAGCGCGCAAGAGCGCGGCATCTGCTGCGGCGCCCAAGCCCGCGGCCAAGACCTCGGTGCGCACCGTGAGCAAAGTGATCGTGCCAGCGAGCAGCACGCGCGCCAAACCCGCCGCCAAGAAAGCTGCGCCTAAACGGCCAGCGGCCAAGCCCGCGCGCAAGGGCTGACGCGCCGGTGCGCCTGTACATCGTCGCGGTAGGGCAGCGGGTGCCCGATTGGGCGCAAACGGCCTGGGACGATTACGCCAAGCGCTTCCCGCATGAAATCCGCATCGAGCTCAAAGCCGTCAAAACCGAGCCGCGCGGCTCCAAGACCCTGGACACTTTGTATGCCGCTGAACGCGGGCGCATTGAAGCGGCGATCCCCAAGGGCACGCGCATCGTGGTGCTGGACGAACGCGGTAGCGCCTTGAGCACGCTGGCGCTGGCGCAGCGTTTGAACGATTGGCAAAACAGCGGTGGCGACGTGGCACTGGTCATTGGCGGGCCTGACGGCCTGGAGCCGGCTTTTCGCGCCAGCGCGCATGAACGCATACGCTTGTCCGACCTGACGCTGCCGCACGCGATGGCGCGTGTGTTGTTGATAGAGCAGTTGTACCGTGCCTGGTCGGTTAATGCCAATCACCCCTACCATCGGGAATAATTTTTTTACCTCGGCTTTTGCTACACCCCACGTGCCATGAAACCGCCTTTTATTTACCTCGCCTCGCAAAGCCCCCGGCGCAGCCAGCTGCTCGAGCAAATGGGTGTGGCGCACCAGCTACTGTTGCCCGGCACCGATGAGGATAGCGAGGCGCTGGAAGTCGTTTTAGCGGGCGAACTACCGCGCGACTATGTGCAGCGCGTCACGGCTTTGAAGCTGCACGCTGCACTAGCGCGTTTGCAGCGGCTGGGTTTGCCAGACGCGCCGGTCTTATGCGCCGACACCACGGTGGCTCTTGACAATGACATTTTGGGTAAACCTGCAGATGGGCAAGATGCACAGCGCATGCTAAAGCAGTTGTCGGGCCGCACGCACCAGGTGTTTACCGCGGTTGCTCTGGGCTGGAGCGGGAGAGTGGAGCAGGCTTGCAGCGCGTCCGATGTGGTGTTTGCTGCTTTGCAGCCGGAGGCGATTGCCCGCTACGCAGCCACTGGCGAGCCTATGGGCAAGGCCGGCGCCTATGCGGTGCAGGGCAGGGCGGCAGCATTTATCGCAAGGATTGAAGGCAGTTATTCTGGCATCATGGGTTTGCCCTTGTTTGAAACCGCACAGCTGCTGCGCACCATGGGCGCTGGGGAATAAAGCGATGCAACAGGATATTTTGGTCAACTGGTCCCCGCAGGAAACGCGGGTTGCCCTTATCGAGCATGGCGCGGTGCAAGAGCTGCATGTGGAGCGCACGCTCGAGCGCGGCTTGGTGGGCAATGTTTATATCGGCAAGGTCTCGCGGGTGCTGCCGGGCATGCAGTCGGCTTTTATCGATATCGGGCTAGAGCGCGCCGCGTTTTTGCATGTGGCCGATGTGTGGCATAAGCCCGCCGAAGGCGAGACACTGAGCGCTGCGCGCGCCAGCCAGGCGCAGGTACCCATTGAGCGCCAGGTGTTTGAAGGCCAGGCGCTGATGGTGCAGGTGATTAAAGACCCGATAGGCACCAAAGGCGCGCGCCTGTCCACGCAAATCAGCGTGGCGGGACGCATGCTGGTGTTTTTGCCGCAGGATGACCATATCGGCGTGTCGCAGAAAATTTCACTGGAACAGCGCGAAGCCTTGCGTAGGCGCGTGCGGGAATTGGCCGGTGAGGCCGGTGGCGGCTATATCTTGCGCACCAATGCAGAAGATGCCAGTGATTCTGAAATCGGTGATGACATCGCGTATTTGCGCAAAGCCTGGGCACGCATCAAGGACGCCGGTCAGCGCTTGCCGCCGCCCAGCCTCTTGCACCAGGACTTGAATTTGCTACAGCGCGTGCTGCGCGACTTAGTGGACGAGACCACCCAGACCATTCGCGTCGATTCGCGCGAGCAGTTTGAACTGTTGCATGCTTTTGGCAGCGAGTTCATGCCGCAGGCGGCCAAGAAATTGCAGCATTACAAGGGCGAGCGCCCGATTTTTGATTTGTATTCGGTTGATGAGGAGATAGCCAAGGCGCTAGGCCGGCGGGTGGATTTGAAGTCTGGCGGCTATCTCATCGTGGACCAAACCGAAGCGCTGACCACTGTGGATGTGAATACCGGTGGCTATGTGGGCGCACGCAATTTCGATGACACGATTTTTAAGACCAATCTAGAAGCGGCGCAGGCCTTGGCGCGGCAACTGCGCCTGCGCAATCTGGGCGGCATCATCGTGGCCGACTTTATTGACATGGCGCGTGAAGAGCACCGCGAGGCAGTGCTGGCGGAGTTTCGCAAGCAGTTATCACGCGACCGGGTGAAAACCATGACGGGTGGTTTTTCACAATTGGGTTTGGTGGAGCTAACGCGCAAACGCACACGCGAGTCGCTGGCCCACATGCTGTGCGAACCCTGCCCGTCCTGTCAGGGTAAGGGCATCGTTAAAACTGCGCGCAGTGTGGCCTATGACATCTTTCGGGAAATTTTGCGTGAAGCACGCCAGTTCAATCCGCAGGAGTTTCGCGTAGTGGCGGCGCCGCAAGTGGTCGATCTCTTGCTTGACGAAGAAAGCCAACATTTGGCGGGCTTGAGTGAGTTCATCGGCAAGCCGGTGTCGCTGCAAGCCGAGGGCGCCATGGGGCAAGAGCAATACGATATTGTGTTGTTATAAATAAATCGCCAAGCCTGTATGCAGCATTACGCCATATTGACTTACCACCAGATTGAGATGGCGCCGCCGCCTCCTGCGGCGTTTCGCAGCCTGTATGTGGCGCCTGCGTCTTTTGCCAGGCAGATGCGTTGGCTTCAGAAATTGGGTTATCGCGGCCTATCCATGCGCGACTTATTGCCCTATTTGCGTGGCGAAAAAGTCGGCAAAGTGGTAGGTCTGACCTTTGACGACGGCTATTGCAATAACCTGCAATACGCGCTGCCGGTATTGCAGGAGTGCGGGTTTACCGCGACGTGCTATGTGATGAGCCAATTGCTCGGCAAAACCAATGTCTGGGATTTAGAAAACGGCGTGGTGCAAGCGGATTTAATGACGGCGGCACAGATCAGGCAATGGGCGCAGGCAGGTATGGAAATCGGCGCGCACACCCAAACCCATTGCAAATTGCCACATATGCCAGATGACGATGCGATGCGGCAATTTACCGCCTGCAAGGCGGATTTGGCCGAACTTTTGGGTGAGCCGGTGGTGCATTTTTGCTACCCCTATGGCTTGTACGAGGCGCGACATGCGGTGATGGCTCAAGACGCGGGCTACCAAAGCGCCACCACGACACATCGCGGCAAAGTACAAGCGGGGTCTGATTTGTTTCAATTGCGCCGAATTCCGGTGGTGCGTTCGACCTATATGCCGCAGTTTTTGCTCAAACTGCTGACCGGCTATGAAAACGGGAAGAGCGTCTAAACCATGGAAAGCCATGCGCCCAAGGCCGTGAGGCAAAAAGTTGCGATACTTTCGCGCAGCTTTAGCAAAAGCGCTGGTGGTGCGGAAAACTATGCGGTGAATCTGGCTGAACAAGTTGCCGGTGAATTTGAAGTCCATGTGTTTTGCGAACGGTCCGATGTATCGCACCCGGGTATCTGCATTCACCGCATGGGCCGCACGATCAAGCGGCCGCGTTGGATAGCCTTGTGGTTGTTTGCCTGGTGGTCGTGGCGTCAAACACGCTACGGGTTTGCTATCGTGCATTCGCATGAAAACACCTGGCACGGCCATGTGCAGACGGCGCATGTGCGGCCCATCAGGTACAGCCTGTTTGCACGTACCGACAATCCTTTTTTCAAGGTCTTGGCGTACCTCAAAATTTTCACCAGCCCGCGCTTAATGGCGCATTTGTGGCTTGAAAGCTTGCGCTTTCGTGGCGGTGACAAACGATTGGTGCTTGCGGTTGCGCCCGCCCTAGGCGACATCATTGCATCTACTTACGCCGTGAATGCAAAGCAATTGCGGGTAGTGCCGCCGGGGATTCATTTGGCTGGGGCTTCGGATGTCGGCGGCTCGCCAGCCTTGTCCAAAGTGGATGCACGCAAAGCCCTGGGCCTGTCGGTTGAGGGGTGGATTCTTGTGCTCGTTGGCCACAATTTTGAGAAAAAAGGGCTTGCCGCGGTATTACGCAGTTTGCCTTTGCTGCCAGCTGATGTGTTTTTGCTGGTGGTGGGGGGTGACGCCGATCAAGCGGACGCTTGGCGTACGCGCTGTGTACAGCTAGGCCTTGATAGGCGGGTAGTGTTCAGCGGCTCTTTACCGGATGCGGCACCGGCTTTTGCCGCTGCGGATTGTTTGGTGCATGCCACTTTGGATGATATGTTCCCCTTAGTGGTGCTGGAGGCCATGGCTGCAAGCGTGCCAGTAGTGCTGAGCGTGGCCCCTTACTGCCTTGCTGCCCCTTTGGTGCAGGAGGCCAGCGCAGCTTGGATGTTGCAAGACCCGCACTCCGAGCAACAAATCGCCGACGCCGTGGGTGTGCTTCGGGCCGACCCGGGTCTGCGTCAGGCGCAGATTGCCCATGCGACCGAATTCGTGCAGAACCATGCATGGCCGCAGATAGGCATGCAGCAGGCGCAGTGGTACCGGAGCTTGATCACGGCCGAAGGGATACACGGTTGACACGGGTACTTGGAGTGAACGCTTGAAAAATACTGTTTTGATAACCGGTGGTACCGGATTTATTGGCGCACATGCTGCAGCCGAACTGATGCAGGCCGGTTGGAATGTCGTAGTTTTAGATAATTTGTGTAATAGCGAGTTGAGCACCATCCAACGCCTGGGCGCTATGGGCTATGGCGTGCCGGAATTTGTGCAGGGCGATGTGCGCGATGCCGCATTACTGGACAAAGTGTTTGCTTCCCACCCGATTACAGCGGTCATGCATTTCGCGGGCCTCAAAGCGGTCGGCGAATCTTGGCAACAGGCAGCACGCTATTTAGACAACAACGTAGGCGGGACGGCTTGCCTGGCCGCTGCCATGGAGCGCGCAGGCGTGCGGCGTTTGGTGTTCAGCTCGTCTGCCACCGTCTATGGGCAGCCCGATGCGGTACCCATACCGGAGTCTGCCCCCTTGCGCACGACCAACCCCTATGGGCGTAGCAAGTTGTTGTGTGAGGACATGCTGCGCGAATTGCAGGCGGCCGATAGTCGCTGGCAAGTGGCTTTGCTGCGCTACTTCAACCCGGTGGGCGCGCATGCCAGTGGGCTGATTGGCGAGAAGCCATCAGGTATTCCGAATAACTTGATGCCCTATATCACCCAGGTGGCAGCGGAGCGGCATCCGTTTTTACGCGTCTTTGGCGATGACTATCCCACGGTCGATGGCACTGGCGTGCGCGATTACATTCACGTGGTGGACTTAGCCAAAGGCCATCTTGCGGCGCTGCGTTATTTGGAGAAAGAAGGTAAAGGCATCACCGTCAACTTGGGAACCGGCAGCGGCGTGAGCGTGCTGCAATTGGTAGCTGCGTTCACGCGGGCTACCGGTGTGCCCATTCCTTACCAAATACTCCCCC
>CAMCJY010000077.1 GCA_945875225.1 Comamonas sp. lk
TGGTTCGACCGCGTGTTTTGCTCACCCAGCAACCACCGGGTGCACCATGCCGTCAATGAGGGCTATGTGGACCGCAACTACGGCGGTATTTTGGTGGTCTGGGACCGGCTGTTTGGCACCTTCCAAGAAGAGCAGGAACGCTGCGTCTATGGAACCCGTACACCGCTCAATAGCTGGGACCCTTTGTGGGCCAATCTGGAGGTCTATGCCGGTTTAGGCGCCACCGCTTGGCGCACGCCGCGCTGGCGCGATAAGCTGGCGGTCTGGTTCAAGCCGCCGGGCTGGCAACCCGTCGGGGCTCAGCCCAAGCCCTCCTTTGACATCGGCCAAGTGCAGCGCTTTGACCCGCCATTGAACCGCGGGCAACGCAGTTTTTCCAGCCTGCAGTGCCTCGGCCTGATGGCAGCTAGCACCGTCTATTTGTGGCATGCCGATGCCATGCCCTGGCAACACGCGGCCCTGTATTGCGCCGCATTGTGTGCTGCCGCGTGGGCAATGGGTTGCTATTTGCAAGGCCGCTTGCGGGCCCTGGAGACCTTGGCAGTGCAAGCTGCAGCCTTGGCGCTGCTGGGCGGCTTGGGCCTCTTTCCCTAGGTCAGTAAATCTGGCGCCTGCCCGGCCGGTGCGGCCACACCTAAATGCCGGTAGGCCGCCAAGGTGGCGATGCGTCCGCGCGGCGTGCGTTGCAGATAGCCTTGCTGAATCAGGTAGGGCTCGATCACGTCTTCAATGGTTTCGCGCTCTTCGCCGATGCTGGCGGCGATGTTGTCCAAACCCACCGGCCCGCCGTCAAAGCGGTGAATCACTGCTTCGAGCAGTTTGCGGTCCATCAGGTCAAAGCCTTGGGGGTCCACATCCAGCATCTTGAGCGCCAGGTTGGCAATATCCAGAGTGATCGTGCCCACGCCCTTGACGTCAGCGTAATCGCGCACCCGACGCAGCAAACGGTTGGCAATACGCGGTGTGCCGCGCGAACGGCGGGCAATTTCAAATCCGCCTTCCTCGGCCATGGGCACCTTAAGCAGCCCGGCGCTACGGGTCACGATGCGCTGCAACTCTTGCGCCGAATAAAACTCCAGCCGCGCCACGATGCCAAAGCGGTCGCGCAATGGGTTGGTTAGCATGCCCGCGCGCGTGGTCGCGCCTACCAGCGTAAAGGGCTGCAAATCGAGCTTGATGGAGCGCGCCGCCGGGCCTTCGCCGATCATGATGTCGATTTTGTAATCTTCCAGGGCAGGGTAGAGGATTTCTTCCACCACCGGGCTTAAGCGGTGGATTTCGTCAATAAAGAGAACGTCGTTTTTTTCCAGATTGGTCAACAGCGCGGCCAGATCTTTGGGTTTTTCCAGTACCGGCCCGCTGGTTTGGCGCAGGTTGACGCCTAGTTCGTGGGCGATGATGTGGCTCAGGGTGGTCTTGCCCAGGCCGGGCGGGCCGAACAGCAGCACGTGGTCCAGCGCCTCGTCACGCTTGCGCGCGGCGCCGATAAATATCTCCAGTTGTTCGCGTACCTTAGCCTGGCCCACATAGTCGTCCAGTAGTTTGGGGCGCAGCGCACGCTCAATAGCCTCTTCCGGGCCAGAGAGCGGGGCGGCCGACACCATGCGGGCGACCGGTGCGGCTGAAAAATCGTCGGTTTGTATGCTCAATGCAATCTCTCACTGGAAGCGCTGCAAGTGTGCAGCCTGGCTGATTACGCCCCAAGGCGTGCCCGTTGTGGCGTGGCGCGCAGATGGTGTCGGCATTGTCCCTCAGGCCGGGCAGGAGAGAAAAAACACCCCCGCCAGGGGCTAAACCGCTAAAATCGCGGCACTCTGCGCGCGCAATCCGGCCGCGTGCGTCGGCAACCAAACTACCGGTTTACTCCCATTTTTGTGTCAACTTCCCATCGTTCCACCCTACCGCAGCACATCGCCATCATTATGGATGGCAACCGCCGCTGGGCCAGTGCGCGCGGTTTGCCCAAGGCGGCAGGGCACACGGTGGGTGCTCGCAAAGTACGCGCCATTGTGCAAACCTGTGCCCAGCGTGGCGTTCGAAACCTGACACTTTTCGCCTTCAGCACCGAAAACTGGCGCCGCCCCATGGAAGAGGTGGGCACCCTCATGGGTTTGCTCAAGCTCTACCTGCAAAAAGAAATCGGCGAATTGCGTGCCCAGGGCGTACGTTTGCGGGTGATTGGCGATACTTCCAAATTTGACGCCAGAGTGCAGGCGCTCATAGCCGATGCACAGGAATTGACTGCGCACAACAGCAAGATTACGCTGACACTGGCCTTGAATTACGGCGGTCGCTGGGATATTTTGCAGGCCTTCAAAGCCTGGCAGCAGGCCAATCCGCAGGCCGATCCCCAGTCCATGACCGAGGCGGCCCTGGCGCCGTATTTGCAAATGGCCGATGCGCCCGAACCCGATTTGATGATTCGCACCGGTGGCGAATCGCGCATGAGTAATTTTTTACTCTGGCAGATGGCCTATACCGAGCTCTTTTTCACCGATTTGCTCTGGCCCGAATTCACCCCTGAAGCGCTGGACCAGGCCATCGTCTGGTTCGGCCAGCGCGACCGCCGTTTCGGCGGTGAAAGCACCTTGGCATCGCCCTTGGACGGCCAGGCCAGCGCCTGATTGCGCCCCTGGGGCGCCTCTGTCATAAGAGCGCCCTAAACTTTTGCCTTCTCTTAATTCGCAAGGAACCAAGCCATGGACGCTAAGGATGCATCGGAACTGATCGAGGGTGGTGACGACCACGCGGCGGAAAACAACCGCCAAAAAAATCGGACAGCCCTGACGATTTCTATTTTTGCCATGGTGCTGGCCATTACCAGCCTGGGCGGCTCTAACGCTGGCAAGGATATTACGCAGGAAAACATTCTGGCCGCCAATACCTATGCGTTTTACCAGGCCAAGTCCATCCGCCAGACCACGCTCAAAGTGGCGGCGGCCGATATGGAACTGCAGTTGCTGCGCGAGCCAACGATGAACGCTGCGGCCAAGGAAGCGACGCAAAAGAAAATCGATGACTACAAAAAAACCATAGACCGCTATGAGTCGGAGCCCGATACCAAAGAAGGTAAAAAAGAATTGATGGTGCGGGCCAAAGCGCATGAAGCGGTTCGCGACCATGCCATTCGCCAGGACCCTTGGTTTGACTACGCCGAAGGCGGATTGCAAATTGCTATCGTGCTGCTATCGGTCTCTATCATCGGCTCCATACCGGCTTTGTATTTCGCCGGTTTGGGCTTGGGCCTATTGGGCGCGGTGTCCGCACTCAATGGCTTCATGTTGTTTTACGGCTGAAATGCCAAAGCCCTCTGGGCATCAGTAATTTCGCGCCGGCTATCCAAAGCGGTGCAGCCAAGTGAGCCGGCCGCCTCCGCTCACACCCACTTAAAGCTGGCGCGCAAGACCTTGCTCAGCCAGGCCGGCACCGGGCCTGCGCGCAGCAAGGTGGCGGCCATAGAAAACTGGGTGCGTACCACGGCTTTTTCATGGCTAAAGGCCTTAAAGCCGTACAAGCCGTGGGCATTGCCCAGGCCCGAATTGCCGATGCCGCCAAAGGGCAGATTGCCGTGTAAAAAGTGAATCATGGCGTGGTTGATGCAGGCGCCACCCGATTGGGTTTGGGCCAGCACCTGCGCTATCGTCGCTTCGTTTTGGCTGTAAAGGTACAAGGCCAGTGGTTTAGGCCCCTCATTGACCTGTGCAATCACTTGATGGATATCGGTAAACGTGAGGATGGGCAGCAAAGGCCCGAAGACCTCTTCTTCCAAAATCCGCGCACCGGCCCCGATGTTGTCGAGCAAAGTGGGCTGCACATAGCACTGCGCCTCGTCCACCGCACCGCCTGCCAACACGCCAGCGCCATGCGCTTTGGCGTCAGCGAGCAGCGCTTTGATGCGCGCCGTGTGCCGGGGGTTCACGATGCGGGTGTAGTGTTTGCTGGCTTGCTGCGCCGCTGCGTCTGCGCCATAGGCCTTGCTCAGTTCGGCCTTGCAGCACGCCAGCCAGCGTTCTTTCACGCTTTCGTGGACGAACACATAGTCCGGCGCGATACAGGTTTGCCCCGCGTTTGAAAACTTGCCAAACATCACGCTGGTGGCGGCTAATTCCAAATCAGCGCTGGCGTCAATAATCGTCGGGCTCTTGCCGCCCAGCTCCAGGGTCACGCTGCTCAAATGCTTGGCCGCAGCGCCCATCACATACTTGCCTACGCTGGGGCTGCCAGTAAAGAAAATATGGTCAAAAGGCATGTCCAGCAAGGCCTTGGACACATCCGCGTCGCCCTGGAAAATGGCTACCTCGTCAGGCGCAAACAGTTCGCCGACCAACTGGGTAATCATGCCCGAGAGGTGCGGCGTCAGCTCCGAAGGCTTGATGATCACGGTGTTGCCCGCCGCAAGCGCGGACACCAACGGCCCCAGCGTCAGGTTGAGCGGGTAGTTAAACGGACCGATGATCAGGCAGCGCCCTTTGGGTGCGAATTGCACTTCGCTGCGCGTGCCGCCGGTCATCAGGGTGGGCCATACGCGCTTAGGTCTCATCCATTTCTTCAAGTTACGGATGGCGTCATTGGCTTCCACGCAAATCGGCAGAATCTCTCCAATGTCCACTTCGGCCGCTGGTTTGCCCAGATCGGCCGCCGCCAGCCGGTACCATTCTTCGCGCCGCGCCAGCACGGCGTCACGCAGCTTGGTAATTTTGGCGATCCGCTCCTGTGCTGTCGAGCTGCGCAGGCGCAGCGCAGTCGCGGCTTGGCTGGAAAATACCTGGCTGATTTGTTCTTGGCTTACCAAGGTGCGATGGGTCATGTCGAGCATATTTGCTATTCCTAAAAGCTGAAAAGCCGGTGCTGGGGTCAGCTACTTTGCGCCACCGACCGATGGCACAAAGCGCGCTTGCTCGTTTGAGCTTTACCAAACATCATACCGGCGGCGTATGCGGGTGCCTGCCGCCTAAGCGTCTGCTTGCCTTTGGGGCTAGTTTGCGTCGGTGCGTAAGATAGGCGCCATGACGCCGCTCGCTTTCAACTCACTGGTGCCACAAAACCTGCGCCTTCGCTTCCAGCTAGCGCTCGGTGCGCTGCCGCTTGCTTGCATGTTGCTGGCGTTTATCCCCAGCTACTTCTTTGCCCAATGGCTGGAAACGCTGGAGGGTATCCCGGCGCAGGCGCGCTTGTTGGACCATCCCACGGGCCAGAGGTGGGTGGCAGCGTTCTTGGGGGCCTTGTTGCTGCAATTGCTGTTGGGCTATTTACTGGGTTGGCTGCTCAATGCCTTGCTGGCTCGCTGGCTGCTGGGCTGGCCGATAGAAAAAATCCGTGCCGTGTATTTGCATTCCCAAGTGCCTGCGGCCTGGCTCAAGCCTGCGGCCGCTGCCTTGGCCGGTGGCCGGGTGGCCATCATCGCGGTCGCACGCTGGGAGCTCGAGCGCAAGGCCGGCGCCCTGCGCTATGTGCTGCGCAAAGGCCTCATCGCCTGGGGCTTGCCCATGTATGTGTTTATGTACGGCGTTCAAACTTTGCTGCGCGGGGAGAGTCTGGAGGCCCAGGAAGCTTTGCGTAGCGCCTTGTTGTGGTTGGGGGGCGGTGCGGTTCTCGGCGCTGTCATGTGGTGGGTGTCCGAGTTCAATTACCGCAAACTCAAGGCCAGTTTGGGTCTTTAGAACGCCAAGGTTGCGCGCGGCGCCACGCGCCGGTTCTTTTAATCGTCCGCGCCTGCCAAAAACGCTTGCATATGAAAATGTGCTTGCGCCGGCGCATAGCGCAAATGCGGGGCTACTGGGCAGGCATTGCGCGCCAGGCAGCCGCCGCGCAGGCATTGCTGCTCGGCATCATGGCGCACATGGTCGCGGCAGCGCTCCACGGCAAATTGCTGCCCGTCAAAGGCCTGTACGGGGCAGGCATGCAGACAAGGCTGCTCGATACAACTTAGGCAGGGGTTTTCGTCCAGTGGCGCAGCGTCCATGCTTTGGCTGCAAGCGGCCCGATCATCCGCGTCCACCGTGGGCAAAGCCAAGGCAAAGCGGTAGGCGTGCCACAGGCCGTGTTGCGGGTGCAGGCGCAGCATCAAAGGGCTGGGAAACACCGCCTCGCAGCGGCTCGCCCATTGCTGAAACGGGTGGTAATGCCACTGCAATGGCGGGCCGTCAAAAGGGTAGAGCGCCAGGCCGCCAAACTGCTGCGCCAGCGCGTCGCCTATCTGGCGGCTCCAGCGGTCCAGCGGATGGGGAAGCCCGTCATGGGCCAGGGGCGACGATTGAAACTGTGCCCACATCGACCCGCCGACGTTGCCCGCCAGCCATAGCACCGCGGCAGGGCGACCATCGGGCAGGCTGATGGCTTCGTGGGCTTGCGGGCAAAAGCCGCCGCGCAGATGCAAGCCATGGGTTTGGAAAGCGGCGCTTAAGGCGGGGCGTATAGACATCGGTCAGCGCAGTGCCAAGGTGTGAGGCGCAGGGCTCAGGCCTGCAAGACTTTGCGCCGCGGGCGGCCCCAGGCGGTGGCGGTCACGGTGGCTTCAAAGAACACATTACCGTCAATGTCATTGTTGACCTGGTTGTCTTCCTGGCTGAATACCACTTGCGCGTCCACTGCACCTGCGGCCAGCGCGCGGGCATGCGCTTCCTGGGCTGCCAGGGTGCGGGCCTGGGCGATCGCGGCATCCAGGCCTCTGAAATCTTGCGGGCCGTCGGGTGTGAATACTTTGAAGGTGCCGCGCACCGGCTGGGTCACGGTAATGTGCACCCGCTGCGCCACCTGGCCCAGCACCGCGCCTACGGCATTGGCCACCTCGGCATGCGATGGCACCACCAGGCGCACGCCCAGTCCTTGGGCCACTGCCGGGTAATAGCTGGCCGCCGGCGCGCCCACGCCGACCAGCGGCATGTCGGGCGCAAACTGCAAAGCAAACACCGGCTGTACCGGCGTGGCTTGGCTGCGCTGGGGCGCGGCCAGGGTTTGCCAGGGGATCTCGTTCAGATCGGTCGGGATAAGGGCCGCTGCGGTGTCGGGCCTGGGCATGGACGGCGCGGGGGCGGGCGCAGAGTTGTCGGTTATCGGCTGTGGCGCGAGCGCCGCGCTATGCCGGGCCAAGGCCATGCTGGTGAGCAGCGCGGCTACTTTGCCCGCGCTGTTTTCGTTCATCTGCCCGGCGTCGTTCAGGCCGGCTTCAATCAGCTTGTTGCAAATCGTCTCGGTGACCTTGGCCACCACATCGCGCGCGGGGGCCTGTGCGTCGCCCAGCGGCCATTTGCCCAGCCCGTACAAATGGCGCATCTGCCGCGCCCAGATGCGCGCCGCGCACAGGGCGGCTTCCTGGCTCCAGTGCGTGGACATGCCCAGCACGTGCGCCGCGTCACTGGGCGTGAAACCGGTGTAAATCGCCAGTCCTTTGCGCTCCAGTCGCGCAATGGCGCGGGCCAGATCGCGGTCGTCCATATTGGCCGCCTCCAGGTCCACTGGCCCTTGGCACAGGCGCTCCCAGGCGCGCAGCTCGGAGTCATTGAGGCGGCTTAGGTGCGCGCTGTCGGCTGACAAAGCCTGGGCAAAACGCATCTGGCTGGCATGCGGGCTTTCGGTTTGCTGGCGCTGTAACACGGCCAAAAACTTGGGGTGCTGGTGCACCAAGAGGCTTAAAGGCAGCACGCGGCGCGGGCCTATGGTCAGGCCTTCGCCGCCTTGCAAGCGCACTTCGCTGTCGCCGCCCAGGCCGATGGCATAGACCTTCACCGCCTCGATCATGGGTCGCCAGTTGCCCACCATCGCGCCATCAAAACTGAGGGCCGGCAGGCCGCCGCGCACCACGGCAATATCGGTGGTGGTGCCACCCATATCGGCGACGATGGCGTCGCTTATTCCGCTCAAAGCGCAAGCCCCCAGCACACTGGCGGCGGGGCCGGACAAGACGGTGCTTACCGGCCGTTGCAAAGCGCTATGCACATTAATCAGCGAACC
>CAMCJY010000078.1 GCA_945875225.1 Comamonas sp. lk
CGTAGCTCATGGCAAAGTAGTTCATAGGGCGAACGACCACCTGGCCGTTTTCCACCACGGCACGGTCTTTGGTGGCATGCACGCCCAAAATCGCCGATTGCGGCGGGTTGATGATGGGTGTGGACAGCATGGAGCCAAAAGTGCCGCCATTTGAGATAGAAAACGTGCCGCCGGTCATGTCGTCCATGCCAAGCTTGCCGTCGCGCGCCTTAGTGCCGAACTCCGCTATTTTTTTCTCGATATCGGGAAAGCTCATTTGGTCGGCGTTGCGCAAAATCGGCACTACCAGGCCACGCGGCGATCCCACCGCAATGCCGATATCGAAGTAGCCGTGGTACACAATGTCATTGCCGTCCACCGATGCGTTGAGGACGGGGTATTTCTTTAAGGCGTGTACCGCCGCTTTGACAAAAAAGCTCATGAAGCCGAGCTTGATGCCGTGCTCTTTTTCAAATCGTTCCTGGAACTTCTTGCGCATCTCCATGACCGGGGCCATGTTGATTTCATTGAAGGTGGTGAGAATCGCGTTGGTAGCTTGCGATTGCAAGAGACGCTCGGCGACGCGGGCGCGCAAACGGCTCATGGGAACACGCTGCTCGGGGCGCTCGCCAAGACCCACGTTGGGCGGGGCCGACACTTGCGGCAAAGTGGTTTGTGGTACGCCCGTAGGGATGATCGCAGCGGGCGCAAAAGACGGCGTTTGCAAGGCCTGCAACACGTCGCCTTTGGTGACGCGGCCATCTTTGCCAGTGCCTGCCACCGAGCCCGCAGCTAATTGATTGTCTGCCATGAGCTTGGCTGCGGCAGGCATCAAGATATCGGCTTCGCTGGCCGCTAGTGCTGGGGTCGTAGCGGTGGGCACGGCTGCTACTGGCGCCGGCGCCGGCGCAACTTTGCCATCCGTGTCAATACGGGCGATCAGCTGTTCGGCCTTGACCATGCCGCCATCGACCACCAAGATTTCAGCTAGGACACCAGCCGAAGGTGCAGGAACTTCGAGCACGACTTTGTCGGTCTCGATGTCGATCAGGATTTCATCTACGGCGACACTGTCGCCTACTTTTTTCTTCCACTGCAACATAGTGGCTTCTGCCACAGATTCAGACAGCTGAGGAACTTTTACTTCAACGATGGCCATACGATTCTTTCAATGAGTTTGCATGTCGGGGTGTTGCATTACTTGGACAACACCACGCCTTTGAGCTTGCCGAATGCGCCATCGACAAGGGCCTTTTGCTGCTCCTGGTGCAGGTGCGAGTAGCCCACCGCCGGGGAAGCCGAAGCGGCACGGCCGGAATAACCAAGCTTTTGACCATCCAACATGTTTTCATGGATGTAATGCTGCACAAAAAACCACGCTCCCTGGTTCTGCGGTTCGTCCTGGGCCCAGACGATTTCTGTGGCGTTCGGGTACTTTTTGATCTCGTTAGCAAAAGCCTTGTGTGCAAACGGATAAAGCTGTTCGATGCGCACAATGGCAACGTCATCCGAAGCGCGTTCCTCGCGCTTTTTTACCAGGTCGTAATAAACTTTGCCCGAGCAGACCACCATACGCTTGACCTTTTCAGGCTTGATCTCTTTCAACTCACCGATCACGGTCTGGAAGCCGCCACGGGTGAAGTCGCTCAAGGCAGAGGTGGCATCTTTGTTGCGCAGCAGCGACTTGGGCGTCATGATGACCAAGGGCTTACGCACATTGCGCACCATTTGACGGCGCAATACATGGAATATTTGGCTGGCCGTGGTGGGCTGCACAATTTGCATATTGGTATCGGCGGCCAGTTGCATAAAGCGCTCTAAACGAGCCGAGCTGTGCTCCGGGCCCTGGCCTTCATAGCCGTGCGGCAGCATCAAGGTCAAGCCATTAACGCGGCCCCACTTGACCTCACCCGAGGCGATGAACTGATCGATCACCACTTGCGCGCCATTGGCAAAGTCACCGAACTGCGCTTCCCAGATCACCATGGTGTTGGGATCGTTAGAGGCATAGCCGTACTCAAAGCCCAGCACGGCCTCTTCAGACAGGATCGAGTCGATCACCACAAACGGGGCTTGTCCATCGACGACGTTTTGCAAGGGCACATAGGTGCCTACGTCCCATTTTTCGCGGTTCTGGTCATGGATAACGGCGTGGCGATGGGTAAAGGTGCCCCTTCCGCTGTCTTCGCCGGAAAGCCGCACCGGGTAGCCGCTGGCCACGAGCGACGCAAGCGCCATATGCTCGCCCATGCCCCAATCGACCGGAATATCGCCCCGACCCATGGCTGCGCGGTCGTCATAAACCTTGCGCACCAGCTGGTGCGGGGTCACGGTGGACGGAATCGTCGTCAGGCGCTCAGCCAAGCGCTTCCATTCGCCCAGCGGCAGCGCGGTATCGCCGACATCGGTCCACTTTTTACCCAAAAACGGGCCCCAGTCCACAGTGAACTTGGTCTTGAAATTGGTCAAGACAGGATCGGCCGCGTGGCGGCCTTCGTCTAATGCAGCGCGGTAGGCTTTGGCCATGTCGTCGCCCAAAGTCTCCCCCAGGCCTTGCGCGGTCAACTTGTCAGCAAAGAGCTTGCGGGTACCCGGATGCGCGCCAATTTTTTTATACATCAAGGGCTGCGTCAGGCTGGGCGTGTCCTGCTCGTTATGACCTAGCTTGCGAAAGCAAATAATGTCCACCACCACGTCCTTGCGGAACTTCATGCGGTATTCCAAGGCAAACTGTGTGGCCAGCACCACGGCTTCGGGGTCGTCGGCATTGACGTGCAGCACCGGCGCTTCCACCATCTTGACGATATCGGTGCAAAAGGCGCTTGAGCGCATATCGCGCGGGTCCGAGGTGGTAAAGCCGATCTGGTTGTTGATGATGATGTGTACCGTGCCGCCGGTGGTGTAGCCTCGGGTCTGGGCCAGCGCCAGGGTTTCCTGGTTGACGCCTTGGCCGCCAAAGGCGGCATCACCGTGCACCAGCACGGGCAGCACTTGCTTGCCCTGAGGGTCAGAGCGCCGGTCCATGCGCGCACGGACCGAGCCTTGCACCACGGGGTTGACGATCTCAAGATGCGAGGGGTTAAAGGCCAGCGACAAATGTACCGGCCCGCCCGGCGTGCTCATGTCCGAACTAAAGCCCTGGTGGTATTTCACATCGCCCGCCGTCAGTTCTTCGGGGGCGGTGTGGTCAAACTCTGCAAACAAGTCTTTAGGCTGCTTGCCCATGGTATTGACCAGTACATTGAGACGCCCCCGGTGCGCCATGCCGATCACGATTTCCTGAACACCTTGGCTGCCTGCGGCCTGGATCAGTTCGTCCATGGCGGCGATAAAGCTCTCGCCGCCTTCAAGAGAGAAGCGCTTCTGTCCCACATCTTGGGTATGCAAAAAACGCTCTAGACCTTCTGCGGCAGTCAAGCGGCCGAGGATGTGTTTTTTCTTTTCGGCATTGAAATTGGGTTTGCTGCGCACGCTTTCGAGCTTTTGCTGCCACCAGCGTTTTTCATCCTGGTCGGTGGCATACATGTATTCAACGCCCAAAGTGCCGCAATAGGTCTCGCGCAAGGCATTGAGCAATTCGCGCAGCGACATGCTGTTTTTGCCGAAAAACGTATTGCTGGTGTCAAACACGGTTTCCTGGTCGGCATCACCAAAACCGTAAAACGCGGGGTCCAGGTCGGGGATGTTCGGGCGCTCGGTACGCTTGAGCGGGTCCAGATCGGCCCAGCGCTGGCCGACGTTGCGGTAGGCGGCGATCAGTTGCTGCGCGGCGGTGCGCTTACGGCCCATTTCGGCATCGACGCTAGCCAGCACCACGCGGGTACCGCCGGACTTGGCGCGCTGGGCAAAGGCATTGACTACCGGTAGGTGCGCCACATCACGGGCGTTGCTGCCATCGGAGGCCGGTACGTGCTGTAAGGCGTCAAAGTAGTCGCGCCAGGTATCAGGCACGCTGCCAGGGTTGTCGAGGTAATTTTCATACAGCTCTTCGACATAGGGCGCATTGCCGCCAAAGAGAAAGGTGTTGCCCAGATAGGCTGAATAGACGGACGAACTCGTACTCATTTTTCGCTGACCTCCGTTTCCCTCCGGGGAAACATAAGCTGGTTAAAAGACCTTCCGCTGTACGGCTTGACCGGATGGCGGATGCGACGTTGGCGGTGTGCGCCTTAGTAACGGGGCCTATTTTGCCATCGAAACCGGGCTCGCTCGCCCGGGCCCGCTAACAGAATTGGTATGGTGCCCCTTGCGGTACTACATCAAATCCCGGATTTGTTGCAGCGCCGAGGGGTCTTCCATCGTGGTCAGGTCGCCGGGATCACGACCTTCGCACACTGCCTGGATGGCGCGGCGCAGCAACTTGCCGCTGCGCGTTTTGGGCAGCACGGTCACAAACCGCACCCGCGCCGGACGGCCGATGGCACCAATGGACTGGTCCACCAGTTTCATGATTTCGCCTTCTAGCGCAAAGCGAGCCCTGTCATCGACCAGCGCGCTGGCGTCTTTGACCACTGCAAACGCCATGGCCACCTGGCCTTTGAGCGTATCGGCCACACCGACCACCGCCACTTCAGAAACGTTGGAATGGCCGGAAATGCATTCCTCGATCTCGCGCGTGCCCAGTCGGTGTCCGGCCACATTGATGACGTCGTCGGTGCGGCCCAGGATGAAGTAATAGCCGTCCTTATCGCGCGTCGCCCAGTCAAACGTGTTGTAAACCAAGCGCCCGGGCACGCTTTTCCAATAGGTGTTCACGAAGCGGTCATCGTCTTGCCAAACGGTTTGCATACAGCCGGGCGGCAAGGGGCCTTCGATCACGAGCACGCCTTTTTATCCGCACCCAGCAGCTCTGCACCGCTAGCTTCGTCCAGCAGCTTGACGTCGTAACCGTACATGGCAATACCGGGGCTGCCAAATTTGCTGAGGGCTTTTTCAACGCCGTTGGCAATGGTCAGAATCGGCCAACCGCTTTCGGTCTGCCAGTAGTTGTCAATAATGTCTTTACCTAAGCCATCGCTAATCCACTGGGCGGTAGGTTCGTCCAAGGGCTCGCCGGCCAGAAAGAGGGTGCGCAAACTGCTCAGGTCGTAGCGCTTGAGCAAGGCCGGGTCATGTTTTTTCAACACGCGTATCGCCGTGGGCGCGCTGAACATCACGGTGACTTTGTACTTTTCGACCAGGCTCCACCAGATGCCACCGTCAGGGCGGATGGGCAGTCCTTCGTACATGATGGTGGCCATACCCGCAATCAAAGGGCCATAGACAATATAGCTATGGCCGACCACCCAGCCAATGTCGCTGGTGGAAAAATAGGTTTCACCGGCCTTGCCGCAAAAAATGGTTTCCATGCTAGCCGCCAGGGCCACGGCATAGCCCCCGGTGTCGCGCTGTACGCCTTTGGGTTTACCGGTGGTGCCGCTGGTGTACAGGGTGTAGCTAGGGTGCGTGGCATCGACCCATTCGCAGGGCACCACCGCATTGTGGTGCTTTGCTTGCAGGCTGGCCCAGCTATGGTCGCGTCCGGTGGTCATAGCCATGGGCGCCAATTGACGATCCACCAGCAACACCGCCTGCGGCTTGTGGCGGGACAGCGCCAGCGCTTCGTTCAGCAGCGGTTTGTAGGGCACAACCTTGCCGCCGCGCGAACCTGCATCCGCGCTTACCACCACGACGGGTGATGCATCTTCAATGCGCGAGGCCAGGGACACCGACGCAAAGCCGCCGAAAACCACCGAATGGATTGCGCCAATACGGGCACAAGCCAGCATGGCGAAAGCCGCTTCGGCCACCATCGGCATGTAGATCAGTACGCGGTCGCCCTTACGCACGCCCAGGTCCAGCAGTGCGGCGGCCATAGTTTGCACATGGGTATGGAGTTGGCGAAAGGTAAAGGTTTGCTCGGTATCGGTTTCGGTGGATACGGCAATCAGGGCGATCTGGTCGGGCCTGTTTTTGAGGTGGCGATCCACCGCGTTGTGGCACAGATTGGTCGTCCCGCCTTCAAACCAGCGTGCAAAAGGCGGATTGCTGTAATCGCAAATCGTCTTGGGCGGGGTTTGCCACTCAATGCGCTGGGCCTGCTCGGCCCAGAAGGCGTCGCGGTCGTCTATAGAGCGGCGGTGAAAGGCTTTGTAGTCGGGCATTTTTTGTCTCCACGTATAGTTCTACGCCGGTACCGCGTAGCTAGCCGGATTATGAACATGCAACTTGCTAGTGGCTGACTAGGGGCCCCGACAAGACCCCGCCCCGGGCCTCACTTGATTAATGCCTGAACCGCGCGAAACTGGGGGTGGTCGGCATGGCGCAACCATTCAAAGGCCACCATTTCGGTTGTCAGGAGTTCGGCGCCGGCGCCGGCCAGGCGGTCAAATGCCGCATCGCGGTTGCGCTCGGTGCGCGCGCTACAAGCGTCGGTCACCACCCAGACCTCAAACTCGTCCTCTAGCAATGCCAGCGCGGTTTGCATGAGGCAGACATGGGCCTCGCAACCCGCCAGCACGATGGACGGGCGAGCGTTTTGCTCCTGCGCTGGCTTTTGCAAATGCTTGGGTAGGCTGCGCGCATTGCCGCCCGCAGCTTTGGCCGGCGGGCGCAATAGTTCGGACAAGCCGTCCTCCACCCCGCTGAAATGCGTTTTTTGCAGGCTGCGCAGCAGGCCCAAGGCCGCCAGCGCCTTAGTCGACTGCAGCAAGGGCTCGGCCGTCGCTCCCAGGCGATCTGGGCTTTGCTCCATCAACACCGTCGGCACTTGCATTAGCGCTGCCAGGCTGGCCAAACGCACGGCGTTGGCCATGACTTGTGGCGCATCGAACAAAGCAGGCATTAAAAGCGCCTGGTAGTCCACCAGCACTAACTGGCTTTCTTCAACATCGAGCAACATGGGCAAGCTTTCCGGTGGCTTAAAGCGCAGAGCATAACCAGTCGCCAGACCGCGGCCAGGGACACGCCGGATCCAAAATGGAGATGCCAGCACAGGTAGCCGGCAAAAGCCATGACGCCTTGCGGATGAGAAAAATCACACTCAGAAATGAAAAATAGAAAATTATATTGATATAAATCAATGTCTTATATTGTATTTTTAAAGTAAATTTGATTTGACTTCAGGCGCTGACTAGACTATAGTCCCTGGATGATTTCCCCAGCACGCGTCGCTCTCTGTCTGGCTTTTTCCTGCGGGATCAGTGCCGCACAAACAGCTACTGACAATGAGGAGTTAGGCAAATTGCTTGCCGACAAGGGCTTGCTGAACCGCATCACCGAAGCGGGGACCCACGTGCAAAACCAAGCGTCCGGTCTGGTAGTTAGCGCTATGGGCTTTCTTGGGGTGCCTTATCGCCGTGGCGGTAACAGCGCCGAAAGCGGTTTTGATTGCAGCGGTTTTGTCAAAGCCATCTACGAGCAAACCATTGGCCTGGTGCTTCCGCGCAGCGCAGCGCAGCAAGCAGCAGCCACCCAAACGATTGACAAATCCGAATTGCGGCCAGGAGACCTGGTGTTTTTCAACACCATGCGCCGCGCCTTTAGCCACGTGGGTATTTATGTTGGCAATGGAAAATTCATCCATTCGCCAAAGCCCGGCGCCGAGGTGCGCGTCGAGGACATGGGCCTAGCCTATTGGGCCCGCCGCTACGACGGCGCCCGCCGCGTCCCCGCAGGCAGCACCGCTGCCCCGTGAGCGCTAGGTCGCGCTAAAGGAAAATTGGCCCGGGTTACGGATGGGGTCCACGCCCACATGGATGGTGTCTTTAGGGACAAAACGCCCCTCTAACAATAATTTAGACAGTGGATTTTCCAAGCGCTGCTGGATGGCACGTTTGAGCGGCCGGGCGCCATAGACCGGGTCAAAACCCACCTTGGCCAATTCGGCTACCGCAGCGTCGGAGACCTCGAGTACATAGTCCATACGGGCTAGGCGGTCCATCAGGGTTTGCAACTGGATCTTGGCTATATTGGCTATATGGCCCG
>CAMCJY010000079.1 GCA_945875225.1 Comamonas sp. lk
TTGGTGTGGTGATCAGCGCCAGCCACAACCCCTTTGACGACAATGGCATAAAATTTTTCAGCGCCCAAGGCAGCAAACTGCCCGACGCCTGGGAGCAATCAGTGGAAGAGGCCTTGGCCCAGCTTCCTGTGTGGGAGGCCTCAGCCCAATTGGGCAAGGCCAAACGATTGGACGATGCGGCGGGCCGCTATATCGAGTTTTGCAAAAGTACGTTTGCGCCAGACCTGACGCTCAAGGGCCTCAAAATTGTGGTCGATGGAGCGCACGGAGCGGCCTACCAGATCGCGCCCAAAGTGTTCCACGAGCTAGGTGCCGAAGTCATCGCCATTGGCTGCGCACCCGATGGTTTGAATATCAATAAGGACGTGGGCGCCACCCATCCCCAGGCCTTGATGGCAGCGGTGCGCCAGCATGGCGCGCATTTTGGGGTGGCACTCGATGGGGATGCCGATCGCCTGCAAATCGTGGATGCGCATGGGCGCTTGTACAACGGCGACGAGTTGCTCTACCTGATGGCCGATGAGCGGCTCGCGCGCGGCGAAGCCTTAGGCGGCGTGGTCGGCACCTTGATGACGAATATGGCGGTGGAGTTGGCCCTGAAGTCGCGTGGCTTGGACCTCGCACGCGCGCGGGTGGGCGATCGCTATGTTCTCGAAGAAATGCAAGCACGCGGCTGGATCTTGGGGGGCGAGGGCTCCGGCCATTTGCTGGCCCTGGACAAGCACACTACCGGCGACGGCCTGGTTTCTGCTTTGCAAATTTTGCAAGCCTGTGTTCGCTCAGGCAAAACTATGGCGCAGTTGTTGGAGGGGGTAGCGCTGTTCCCGCAAACCTTGCTCAATGTGCGTCTTGCGCCGGGCGTGGACTGGAAGTCCAACGCGGCAATGCAGCAAGCCATTGCGCAGGTCGAAACCGAGTTGGCCGACCAGGGCCGCGTGCTGATACGCGCCAGCGGCACCGAGCCGGTGGTCCGCGTGATGGTAGAGGCGCGTGATGCGGCGATTGCCAAGGCCAGCGCAGAGCGCATTGCCCAGACGCTGCAATGACCCAGCAAAACGACCCGATCCGTATCTGCCGCGTGGACTATGCGTACCCGGTGCACGCACAAGCCTTGGTGGCCTTGCTCGATGCCTACGCCCATGACCCGATGGGCGGTGGTACAGGACTCAGCGATTACGCCAAAACCCATGTGGTCGCTGGCTTGGCTGCGCGCACCCAGGCCTTTAGCGTGCTCGCGTTTACGCGAGATGCAGCCCAGACGCCGGTGGGCCTGGTCAATTGCATAGAAGGTTTTTCTACCTTTGCAGCCAAGCCCTTGGTCAACATCCATGATGTGATGGTGCTGCCCGATTGGCGCGGGCAGGGGGTGGCTGGCGCGATGTTGGAGGCCGTGGTGCAAATCGCCCGTGCACGCGGCGCGTGCAAATTGACCTTGGAAGTACTCTCAGGCAACCAAAATGCCCTGCGCACCTACGCCAAGCTGGGTTTTGTTAACTATCAGTTAGACCCCGAGGCAGGGACGGCGCAGTTTTTGCAAAAGTGGCTGGATGCTGGTGTTTAAGCGAGTGGCTTGGTCCGCCGGGTTGGCGCTGAGGTAGCCGCCAAGAAAATGACCACCCGAAGGTGGCCATTTTTCTTACCAAACACCAGGTCTGATCTTCAATTCATGTGATTTGCGCTCAAAAAGCGCATTTCAGCATCAAAAACCAGACCCTAAGCGTGCTTAGAAGTTGTAGCGGAGACCGAAGGTAATGGCTGTTGGGTCAGTACCAGCTGCAGTTGATGCGATTGAGGGGAAGTTATCGGCGCCGACAAAAGTTCCGCGTGCTTTCGTGTTGTTGGTGATCTGCGCGTAGCTGCCATACAGAATGGTTTGCTTGTCCAACGCATAAGCAGCTTCCAGGGCCATCATGGTCAAATCGTCTGCAGCATTGGAAGCGGACTCGCCAGACATGCCGTAGTTGAATTTGTAGGTCATAGCGCCGTCCACATAGTTCACCACAAACAGCGTGTTCGTGGTCTTGCGTACGTTAGTTGCGATGGGCGCTTGATTTTCCAAGGCGCTGAAAACGATCGCACCGCTGAGGCTATCCATCTTGGCGCCCAAGCTGAATTTGGTAGCGGTCATGCCAAAGGCAGCAGTTGAAACTGCTTTAGATTGGGTGGCGATGCCGGCGTTGTAGGTGCCGTTGTTCCACTCCAAAGAGGCTGCGTACAGGGGCTGATTGGTTGTCGCGGTCTGTCCCTCGTCGGGCGAGTAAGAGGCCTTCACCACCATATCGGCAAATTTAGGGCTGAGGTAAACCAGGTTGTTGGTTTGGCGAGTGTGCACGTTGTCGAAGTTGCTTCCGGCAGTTCTCGTACCTTTGCCGTGAATGATGACTTCCATGGCCTCGCCCTCGCCGTACAGCGTGCCTGCATAGCCGCCGGCATCCAAGCTTTTCAGTGGGCTATCGTATGTGCCGACCAAAAATGTACCCATGGATTTGCTTTTCAATCCAACAAAGCTATTCCGATTTGCAAAGGCTTTGCTTTGGGATGTGTCGTCTGGTGCAACACCGGTTTCCACTTGAAAAACGCCAGCCAAATCGCCGCTAAACCCGCGCTCACCTTTGAAGCCGATGCGCGAAGCGTAGTTTTGCAACATGGTTTTTGTCAAAGTGCCGTCGTTTACGCTCTCAAGGCCGAGGTCTATGCGACCATACAAGGTCACGGTGGGTGCCGTTTGGGCAATCGCAGAGCTGGCGAGCAGCAAGCCGGTGGCCAGTGCCATGGCAGTTTTCTGGGCAATCATAGTCATAAATACTCTTTCGGTTAGGGTTTGAACGAATGCCAAAATTCAAAAATGCTTGAATTGACCGCGCAAGTGTTGTGTTTTCATATGTCAGTTCGGTGACATAGGGTAATTACTGATTGCTTGTTACTTTTTTGCAACATTTATTTTGGGTTAGAAGCCGTCACGCCCGTGTCATGTGATGCGGTTAAAGTGATTCCTATCTTTTTTGCCGGAGTGTTTATGTTTTCTAAAGCTGTTTGTATTGCTGCCGTATTGGCTGCACAGGTCTCCGTCAGCTGGGCGCAAAGCCCGGCCAAGCCTTTTAGTTTTGGCCTGTGGGGTGATATGCCTTATAAAAAAGCGGGTGACGATACCAAGCTGCCCGCAGTATTGCAAAGCATCAACCGCTCGGATATCGCCTTCTCTTTGTACGACGGTGATCTCAAGGATGGCAGCTCCAAGTGCACCGACGATGTGTACGCCGATGCGCTGAAAATGTTTGGCACCATGGTCAAACCGGTGGTGTATGTGCCCGGCGACAACGAGTGGACCGATTGCCACCGTACCAATAACGGCGGCTACGATGGTCTGGAACGGCTGAGTTACCTTCGCAAAGTGATGTTTCCTACCCTCAATAGCCTGGGCCAAAGCACGATGGCTTTAGAGCACCAAGGCAAGTTAGGTGAAAAATTTGTAGAAAACACCCGCTTTGCGCACGGCGGCGTGGTGTTTGTGGGCATCAACCAGCCTGGCAGCAACAACAACCTGATCCTGAGCGAGAAGGAGTGCAAAAATAAAAGCGCCCGTGATAGCGCCAAGTGCGATGCCTCCAATGCCGAATATCTGGAGCGTGACAGTGCCAATGTGGCCTGGATGCAAGCTTCGTTTGCCGCAGCCAAGGCGCAAAACGCGGTCGGTATCGTCGTGGTCACCCAGGGCGACCCGGGCTTTGATTTGCCTGAAACCGAGGGGTTCGACGAAAGCATGGAGCCTGCCGCGAGCGGCTATCGCCATTTCATGTCCAAGTTGGTGGAGCAAACCGAGCAATACGCCGGTCAGGTCTTGTTTGTCCACGGCGACACCCATTACTTCAAATTAGACAAGCCCATGTACAGCCCCTCCAAGCTGCTGCCCAACTTCACCCGCCTGCAGACTTTTGGCAGCCCCAGCCTGCATTGGGTTCGCGTGGTGGTGGACCCAGCGAGCGCCAATGTGTTTGCGGTGCATCCGGTAATCGTCAAATAAGCGCTTTTGTGCTGGGGTCTTACCCGGCCCCAGGCGCTTTTAGCGCGCATATGCGATCTCCAATGATCGTGGCTAGGTCGTTGAGCTGACGGGGGTGTGGGTTTGACTTGCGTCATAGGGCACTGGTATTTCTGGCCCTATTGATCTGTTGTTTTTCTGTCTGAGGCACCATTGCGCTAAAGTCGCGCATGCTGCTTTCGCAGGAAACAGAGGAGATCATTGCATTGGAAAATACCAGTCAGGCCATTCACGACGCTGAGCACCCGGACTTATTAGACCGCGACCACTGCCTGGTAGCCTTCAATGAGCGGGTTTTGAGTTGGGCCGCGCGGGAGGACGTTCCCGTGTTGGAGCGTTTGCGCTATGTGTGCATAGTCTCTTCCAATATGGACGAATTTTTTGAGGTTCGCTCCGAGCCTCACCTCACAGCCAAGCGCACTGGCGACAAGCGGGGTAGCTATACCGAGGCCTCTTTTGATCGCCTGTCCGAGTCCTTGCATTCCTTGGTAGAGCGGCAATATGCGCTGTATAACCATGCGATCTTGCCGGCGCTGGCCGATTGCGGAATCAAAATCGTCTCGCACGGCGAGCGCAGTCCGGCGCAACGCTTATGGGTCAAGCAGTATTTCGAGCGTGCGGTGCGCCCGCTGCTCATTCCGGTCGGACTCGATCCGGCGCACCCCTTCCCGCAGGTGGCCAATAAAGCGTTCAACTTTATTGTTCGACTCGGGGGCAAGGACGCTTTTGGACGCAGCAATGAGATCGCCATCGTCAAGGTGCCTCGCGCGTTGCCGCGGATCATCCGTTTGCCAGAAAAAGTGGCGGGCTCCAAGTCCGTCTTTGTCGCTTTGACCAGCGTGATACGCGCCCATCTGAGCGAGTTGTTTGAAGGCCGCGTAGTTGAGCAGTTCTCGCAGTTCCGTGTAACACGCCATTCAGACCTGTCCGTGGACGAGGATGAGGTGCAAAACTTGCGTACCGCTTTGCGCCAGAGTTTGGTGCATCGGCATTATGGTGAGGCAGTCCGCCTGGAGGTCTCAGCCGGCTGCTCCACGCATTTGTCGGATTTTTTGCTTGAACAGTTTGATCTTCCGGCGATGGCTTTGTACCGCGTGAGTGGGCCGGTCAATTTGTTGCGGCTGACGCAGTTGATCGATTTGCTAGACAGTCCGCAATGGTGTTTTCCTGTCTATCAGGCCTCGGTTCCGGTGCAATGGAATCTTGGGCCCAACGTGTTTGAGCAACTGCAGCGCGGCGATGTGATTTTGCATCACCCTTTTGAAAGCTTTGAAGCCGTCTTGCTTTTTTTGCGTGCCGCAGTGAATGACCCTAATGTGTTGGCCATCAAGCAAACGATTTACCGCGCCGGTGATGATTCGGCCTTGATGGATTTGTTGCGCGAGGCGGTGCGCAAAGGCAAAGAGGTGACGGTGGTGGTCGAACTCAAGGCGCGCTTTGACGAGGAGGCCAACATCAACTGGGCCGAAATGCTGGAGTCGATTGGCGCCCAGGTAGTGTATGGCGTCGTGGGACTGAAAACCCATGCCAAGATGCTGCTGGTGACGCGGCGCGAAGGCAGAGCACTGCGGCGTTATGGCCATTTATCCACGGGAAATTACAACCCACGCACTGCTCGCCTGTACACCGATATCAGCCACCTTAGCGCGGACCCGGTGTTGACCAAGGACATGGAAAACGTCTTCATCCATTTGGCAATTCAAAGCCGATTGCCTCGCCTGAAAAAAATGTGGATGGCACCGTTCAATCTGCACGAGCGATTACTAGCAAAAATAGAGGCCTTGGCACAGGCTGCGGCCCAGGGAGAGTCCACCCGCATCGTGTTGAAAATGAATTCCTTGACGGACTTGGCTTTGATACATGCGCTGATTCAAGCTGGTCAGCGTGGGGTAGTGATTGACTTGATTGTGCGCGGCGTCTGTATGTTGCCGGCCCAAGTAAAGGGCTTCACAGACAACATCAGGGTGCGCTCCGTTATTGGTCGATTTTTGGAACATTCGCGGGTCTACTATTTTCGCCAGGGCATGCACGATGCGCTTTATTTGTCCAGCGCAGACTGGATGAACCGCAATATGGTGCGTCGGGTGGAGTTGGCCTGGCCGATCAACGATCCGGTGCAGCGCCAGCGCTTGATTGACGAATGCCTGCTGGCCTATTTGCACGATGGTTTGGATGCCTGGGATATGCGAGCCGATGGCAGTTATCGGGCGTCACGTGGATGCGGGATACTAGCTGAGCAATCTGCACAAGTCGCGCTGATGGCGCGGTATGGCAAAACCAATTGAAAGGCGGGCACGGCATGAGTACCATGGACCTGGTGTTTTGGCGCCATGCCGAAGCGATCGACCTGGAACTGGTCGGCGACGACATGCTCAGAACCTTGAGCCCCCGAGGCGAAAAACAGGCGCAACGCATGGCCACTTGGCTGGACCGGCAGTTGCCAGCGGGCACCAAGGTGTTCAGCAGCCCCGCACTGCGCGCCGAGCAAACCGCCAAGGCCTTGGAGCGCAAATACAAGGTCAATGCTGCGCTCGCCCCCTTGGCTGGCGTAGATGAGCTTTTGCAGTTGGTGAACTGGCCGCATGCCAGCACCTGTGTGTTGGTCGTGGGGCATCAACCTACTATCGGCCAAGCGATCGCCCAACTGTTGGCCATGCCGGGCCAAACCTGCGCGGTAAAAAAAGGTGCGGTGTGGTGGTTACGCTACCGTGCGCGCCATGGTGAAGAAGAAACCACCGTTCTGAGCGTGCAGTCGCCGGACTTGCTTTGAGGTGGCGCCGATCTGGCCTGCGGCCTTAAGCGTCCAAGAACTCCATGGGCCAACCGGTTTTCTGCCAAGCCAGGGCTTCCTCGCGTAGCAAGTAGGCGGACTGGGGAAACTCAGCGGCCCAGCGGGCATCGCAACGTACTGTAACCACGCCTTTGCTTTGCGAGATCTGGACGCAGTCCATGCTCGGGTCGCGCCGGGCGTGGCACAAAATCACCGCAATGCGCAGCGCCATCAATTGGGCACGCAAGTCATCCAAGACCAGCTCAGCTTCGATTTTGCGCAATTTGCCGCGGTGTCCTAGCACCAGCAGGCTGAGCCGCTTCAATTCGTCTAGAGCAAAACCCATGGCATCGGCATTTTGCAAAATATAGGCGCCGTGCTTGTGGTGATCGCTGTGTGAAATATGGCTGCCGATCTCATGCAGTTCGCCAGCCCAGCGCAGCTTGCGCATGCTGCGGTTGGACTCGTCGCTAGGGTCTGGCGCTTGGTCGCCCAAAATTTGCACTAGCAAATGGCTAGCCAATTTAGCCACACGGCTGCCATGCGCGCGGTCTACATTGAATTTATTGGCCAGGCGCTCGACCGTATTGCTACGCAGGTCGCTGGCGCTCTCGCGTGAGCCTTGCATCTGGCACAAAAGGCCATGGCGCAAGCCGCCTGCAGTGGGGCTGAGGCTTTCAATACCCAGCAAGCTAAACACGGCACGGGTGACTGCCAAACCGCCGGCGATGATGGGTTTGCGGTCTTCGCGCAGACCGGGGATTTTGCTACCTTCGGCCTGGCCGGTTTCTATGAGAACTTCCTTGAGCCAGTCCAGGCCTTGCGCAGTCACCAAGCCATCGGTCCAGCCGCCCGCTGCCAAGGCCTCACTGACTGCGCTGACGGTTCCGGCCGAGCCATAGGCGACGTCCCAATGGGCGGGATGGTAGGCCTGCAAGGCGCCATCCAATACGGCCTTGGCGGC
The DNA here is from genome assembly GCA_945875225.1 of Comamonas sp. lk. GTDB lineage: Bacteria > Pseudomonadota > Gammaproteobacteria > Burkholderiales > Burkholderiaceae_C > Allorhodoferax. Next base: position 7,774 of record CAMCJY010000079.1, read on the forward strand.
GACTTCGGCCGTTTCAAATGACTTGCGCCGCCATTGCCCGTCGGGAAAATAACGGGTGGACCAGGCAATGCTGCCGACGCGAAAAGACTCCATTACACGCGGTTGTAGGTTCTGGCCCAAAATGAGCTCCGTCGATCGCCCGCCAA
>CAMCJY010000080.1 GCA_945875225.1 Comamonas sp. lk
AGGCGGATTCGAGCGCGCGGCGACGGGGCATGCGCTGTGCATACAGACTGTGGCTTTACGCAAAGTTTCCACCACCGGACGACGCAGCACTTCTCGCAATCCCCACCAACCGGCCATCAAGGCCAATCCCGCCCCAGCCAATGCACCCAGCACAGGCACCCACAAAGAAACCGTCCAGGAAAACTCAAACACATAGCGCGCCAAAGCCCAACCCAGCGCGCTGGCCACCACAGAGGCCAGAAAACCGGCCAGTAAGCCAACGCCCGCCAACTCCAGCCTTTGCACCTGCCGCAACAAACTGTTTTGCGCGCCCACCGCGCGCATGATGGCGAACTCGCGCGCGCGCTCTTCACGCGTAGCGCTTACCGCTGCAAACAAAACCACCAGGCCGGCCGCCAAAGTAAAGCCAAACAAAAACTCTACCGCGCGTATCACCTGGTCCAGGACGCGCTGCACCTGGTTGATGGTGGCGCTCATATCCACGTTGGTGACGTTGGGAAAGCGGCGTACCAGGGCATTGTCAAAACCGGACTGCGCAGGCGCCTTGAAAGCCCCTATAAAGGTGGCGGGCACGCCGTCCAACGTACTGACCGGATAGAGCGCGAAAAAGTTAGCCCGCATCGTGCCCCAATCCACTTTGCGCAAGGAAGTGATTTTGGAATCCACCGCCACACCTGCCATATCAAAGCGCAAGGTGTCGCCCACCTGAAGACCGAGCGTGCTGGCAATGCCTTCTTCCATGCTGATGGCACCGGCCTCTTCCGGCGTCCATTGCCCGCTCACGATGAGGTTATTGTCCGGTTGCTTAGCGCTGTAGCTGATGTTGAATTCGCGGTCCACCAGGCGCTTGGCGCGCTCTTCGGTATAAGTTTCCGAGGATATGCTGGTGCCATTGATGGCCACCAGACGGCCACGGATCATGGGGTACCAGTCAAACTTTTCAACACCAGCATCTTGCAAGGTTTGCACAAAGGCCGAGGATTGCTCGGGGCTGACATTGATGACGAAACGGTTGGGCGCATCGGGCGGCGTGGCTTGGCGCCAACTGGCGATCAAATCGGTGCGCAACAGCACCAAAAGCACCAGTGCCAGCAAGCCCACCGACAAGGCACTGACCTGCACCACGGTAAAAGCGGGCCGCGCTGCAATCTGGCGCGTAGCCAGCACCAAAGCCCGAGGCGCACTGCTTTCGTTCACGCTAGCGTGCAAAAGCTTGACGGCCAGCCAACTGAGCAGCGCAAACACCAGCACCGCACCGGCAAAACCGGCAACCGCAATCAACCCTAGCTTCAAATCGCTGCTGACCACCAGCAGCAAGGCGGCAAAACCACTCACCCCCAGCGACAGCACGCCGAGAGATGCGGGGCGCAAATTGCCCACGTCGCGGCGGATCACGCGCAAAGGCGGCACCTGCGCCAATTGCAGTACCGGCGGCAAGCCAAAAGCAAACAAAAGTGTCAGGCCCATACCCAGGCCCAGAGCCGCCGGAGCCAGACTGGCTTGCGGTAGCTGCGTGTCCACCAAACCTGCGAGTAGCAGCACAAACAAATAATGCACGCCAAAACCAATACACACACCTAGCGCGCTGGCAAACAAGCCCACCAGCGCAAACTCCCAGGCATAGGCCCCGGCAATCGTGCGCTGGCTTTGGCCTAACACGCGCAGCATGGCGCAATCGTCCAAATGCTTGGCGGCAAACGAACGCGCCGCCAGCGCTACGGCCACGGCGCTGAGCAAAGCAGCCAGCAAGGCCACGAGTGAAAGGAATTTCTCTGCGCGGTCCAGGGTCTGGCCCATTTCAGGGCGGCCAGTTTGGGTGGACTCGATGCGCACGCCGCGCAATGGTTCCGGATTGGCTGCGCTCTGATCCTGTTCACCGGCAGGCGTCCCGGTGCGGTTCGCCTTATCGCTGGCAGGTGCAGCGACCGGGGCAATGGTCTCGGGCTCCACCGCGTGACCTACTTTGATGCGCTGGTTGGCAGCATCCACAAAACGCGTGATTTGCGCATCCTCGCCCGCGACTGCCAAACGGTAATTGACGCGGCTAGCGGCTTGCACCAAAGCGGTGGAAGCCAAGTCTTTGCTGTTGAGCATGACGCGCGGCGAAAAATTCATAAAGCCCGCGCCCCGGTCCGGCTCTATCACGATGATGGCCTGTACCTGCAAGCTGCGCTCCCCCAGCAGCAGGCTGTCACCGACGCCAATGCCCAGCGCATCGAGCAATTGCGCATCCACCCAGACCGACCCTGGCGCGGGTATGCCGCGTGCGGGCCGCTCCGGCGCGCCGGGCGCGTCCGCAATGCGCAAGATGCCACGCAAGGGGTAACCCGGCTCCACCGATTTCAAGGCCACCAGCTTGCTATTGCCACCTTGCTCTTGCGTGGCGCGCGCCATGGTGGGAAAGCCTTGGGTGTTCACCATGGCCAGGCCCAGGGTGTGGGCTTGTTCCGCAAAGAAAGCGGGCGCCGGGCGGTCGCTGGCAATAACGGCATCACCGCCGAGCAACTGGCGCGCGTCGCGCTGCAAACCGGCTTGCAAACGGTCGGCAAAAAATCCCACCGCCGTCAAGGCGGCAACCGCCAGTGTGACCGCCACCACCAGCAAGCGCAATTCGCCCGACCGCACATCGCGCCACAAAGTGCGCCAACCCAGGGACCACATTGATTGCCTCATGTCGCTGCTTTCAAAAGTCGGGGCAAGGGCTGCCCAGCCAGCCAGGCCTGCAAGCATTGCAGCACGCCATCGGTAAAGGTTTGGTACACCGGCTCCACCACAAAACCCAGGTGCGGTGTGAGCAAAAGACGCGGGCATTCGCGCAAGGCACTGTCCGCAGGCAGGGGCTCGGTATCAAACACATCCAGAGCCGCCATGCCGATCTGATTGGCGCGTAAGGCATGTACCAAAGCGCCGGTGTCTATCAAGGCAGCGCGCGAGGTATTGACGAGCAGGCTGTCGGGCCGCATCTGCGCAAGGCGTTCGGCATTGATGAGGTGGCGGGTCGTGGCCGAGGGAACCAGGTGCAGGCTCAGCACTTTGGCGCGCGAGAGTAATTCATCCAAGGACACGGCCTGCACGCCGTGTACAGCGGCGCGCTCGGGCGTCATATTCGGGCTCCAGGTCAGCACCTGCATGCCCAAAGCCTTGCCGACCACCGCAACGCGCCTGCCGATTTCGCCCAAGCCCACCAAGCCCAGTACTTCGCCGTGCAACACGCCGGGCAAGGCTTGCGGCGCGGCTGCGCGCCATTGGCCTTGTGCCAGTAAGGCGCTGTACTGGGCCAATTGGCGCATGGCCGCCAATATCAGTGCCCAAGTCAGTTCGCAGGTACTGTCTTTGGAAGGGCCCCATTCGGTATGGCTTACCGGTATGCCGCGTGCCGACAGGGCCGCTGCATCCAGCGTGGCATTGCGCGAGCCGGTGAACACCAGGTAGCGCAGGCGCGGCAGTTGCGCAATGGTCGCCGCGTCCATGGGAATGCGGTCGCGCAAAAGCACCAGCACGTCGGCCTCTTGCAGTGCCGACAACAAGGCCGCGCCTTGCAATGGCTGGTGATGCACGGTTACCCGGGCGGCTAGGTCGATGCCTTGCCAATCGCCCAAGCGGCGCAGGGCTTGCTCGGCATCGCCCAGCACCACGATATGCGGTTTGTCCATGGCAGTACGCACCGATTTAAGAGCGCGCCAAGGTGCGTGTCGCAGCACTGGTGCCGTGGGTGGCAACATAGCCTTGGAGCAAGGTGTAGCCATCCGCTGGCGCGCGCATCGTGGCCTGGCAGGCCAGCACACCGCCACCCCCACCGATGTTGTCCACCACAAAGCTTTGTTTCAGCACCCGGCCCCAACGCTCGGTGATGGTGCGACCCACCATGTCGCTGCCACCCCCGGCAGCCACCGGCACGATGTAGCGCAAGGTTTTGTTGGGAAAGCCGGGTTCGGCCCAAACCGGCGCGCCAGACAAGGCCAGGGCGCCCGAGGTTTGCAAAAGCTTACGTCTTTTCATGTGATATTTCCTTCAAGCGCTACCAACGGAGCTGTGGGCAGATTGCCTATTGCAAGGCTGGCTACACAGGCGAGCGTGGCATTATCGGTGCTCGGATATCCCCTTTTTAGCTCACCCCAGTACTTTGCGTCATGCGCCACCCCGCCACTTCCCCTAGCGCATTGCCACCTAACGAGCAAGAACTGCTTAGCCGCGCCTATGGCCTGTCCAGCGACGCAGAGTCCCAGGCCCTGTACCGCGATTGGGCCAAAACCTACGACCGCACCATGCTGGGCGGCCTGCAGTACCAATCCCCGATGCTGGTAGCCGACCGCTTGGCCGCCTTGATGCCCGGGCGGGACGGTGCGGTACTGGACATCGGCTGTGGCACCGGCCTGGCCGGGCGGGCGCTGGCAGCGCGCGGTTTTATCGTGATTGACGGAATCGATATTTCGCCCGAGATGATGGCTGTGGCGCAGGAGCAAGGCGGCTACCGCGCGCTGGTCTGCGCGGACCTGAACGCCGCCCTGCCATGGGCGGACGGCGCTTACCAAGGCGCTATCTGCTGCGGCACTTTCACCAGCGGCCATGTACGCGCCAACTGCCTGGATGAAATCGTACGCGTACTCGCCACAGGCGCAGCATTTGCATTTACGGTCAAGCTCGAAGTATGGGAAAGCTTTGGCTTTAAGGACAAACTGGCGCAGTTGCAAGCAGCAGGTCTGCTGGACATATTGGCCTTGGACCCGGATTGCCTCTACGCCAATTCGCCCGAGGCCGATGGTATGTTTTGCAGCGTGCGACGTCTGTGCGCCACCGCCGCATAGGGGCTGCGCTCGACGCAGGTCAAATCCAAGCAATGAGGCGAGGCGGCCACACGCCGCGATACGCCTAAAATCCGCTGGCTCTCGCCATAGGTCACACTGGGATGCATTCCATTGCCATCCCGCGGACACTGACAAGAAGCACCAGCAGGGGGAATCTAATAAGCGCGCTCAAATTGCTGCGTCAATGTAATGCCGAGGTTTTTTTGACATGATTCCTGTTCAGCCCTTTATGGCCCATGCCGACATACCGGTGTTTGTGGCGGACCTGTCGCCTTTGCAAGCGCATTTGCAATTGGCGCGCATGGCTATTGAAGAATTGCGCGAAACGCACCCGCTTTCGCCCGCCTCCAACGTGAAAGCCACTTACATGAGCCCCTGGCGCAGCCATTTGCTGACCGATAAATTCGGACCGCTGATGCAAGTGGTGCTGCAAGTGAGCAAAGAAGCGAGCAAATTGCTATCCGCGGATTTGGATGCGCTGAATATGGAAATGATTGTCAGCGAGTGCTGGGGAATTATTTACGAACAGGCCAGTTACACCATTCCGCACAACCATTTCCCATCGGATTTCAGTTGCTCGATCTACCTGGAATCCCACGAAAACAGCGCGCCTATCGTGTTTGCAGGCAAATACCCGCTGCAAATCAAACCCAATATGCTGGTGATGTTCCCGGGTATCCTGACACACGAAGTACCGGCCACCGAGGGCAAACGCGTGGTAGTAGCCATGAATCTGCACAAGCACGCCACCTTTGCCAACGTGAAGGTCTGAGAACGCACAAGCGCTTAATCGAAACGCAGTGTTTGAACGCCCGCGTCAGTAGCCAGCAAACAGATGTGCGCCCGCTGAAAGGCAAAAACACCCACGGTCAACACACCGGGCCACTGGCTGACCTCGGCCTCAAAGGCTAAGGGGTCGCTGATCGACAAGCCCTGAACGTCTATCAGCAGTTGGCCGTTATCCGTTACCAAGGGCTTATCACCAGCCATGCGCACGGCCGCGCGGCCACCCATGGCCGCAAACTGGCGCGTGATGCGCGCGCTGGCCATGGGAATCACCTCCACCGGCAATGGAAACTTGCCTAACACCGACACCCGCTTGGACGCATCGGCGATACAGACAAATCGGTCGGATTGCGCAGCCACGATTTTTTCCCGCGTCAGCGCCGCGCCGCCGCCTTTGACCATGTAGCCCTTGCCGTCAATCTCATCGGCGCCATCGATATACACCGCAAGTCGCTCGATCGTGTTGGCATCACGCACCTCGATGCCCAGGGCGCGCAAGCGCTCGGTACTGGCCACGGAGCTGGAGACCGCTCCCGCGATCTCGTGGCGGATACTGCCCAGAGCGTCGATAAATTTATTCACCGTGGAGCCGGTGCCCACGCCCACCCATTGCCCGCGCACCACATAGTCCAGTGCGGCCTGCCCGACCAGGGTTTTGAGCTCGTCCTGCGTCAACGCATGGGGGCTGGGGACTGCGGGTGATAGGTGATTGGACAAAGAAACCATGGGGGACAATGCGGGCTTGTGAAATAGAAATCAACAGGAATTATCCGATGTCTCTGGTGCCCTACGGCTTGGTACGCCCCTTTTTATTTGGCATGGACGCCGAAGCCGCGCACGACTTCGCCCTGCAAGCGCTGGCCCGCACCCAGGGCACGCCGCTGCAACTGGCCTATGCCCAGGCGCAGGTGGCAGACCCGGTCACTATCGCAGGGCTGCGCTTTCCCAACCGTGTGGGCCTGGCCGCAGGCCTGGATAAAAACGCCCGCTGCATCGACGCGCTGGGCGCCATGGGCTTTGGCTTTGTCGAGGTGGGCACGGTCACCCCCCTGGCGCAAAGCGGCAACCCCAAGCCGCGCATGTTCCGCTTATCCAAGGCCCAGGCGCTGATCAACCGCATGGGCTTTAACAACGGCGGCCTGGCGGCCTTTGTGGCCAATGTGCAGGCCTCGCAGCTACGCCGCGCCCGCCACCCTGGGCTGTTGCTCGGGCTCAATATCGGAAAAAACGCAGCCACGCCCCTAGAACGTGCGACCGACGATTACCTGGCTTGCCTGGACGGCGTGTACGAGCATGCGGACTATGTAACCGTCAACATCTCTAGCCCGAACACCAAGAATCTGCGTGATCTGCAAAGTGATGCGGCGCTCGATACCCTGCTCTCCGCCATCGCCCAACGGCGCGAAGCATTGGCCCAGCACCACGCGGTATTTGACGATGCGGGGAACAAACTACCCAAGCGCACACCCATCTTTTTGAAAATTGCACCGGACCTGGCGCCGGACCAAATCAGCGTAATCGCCGCCACCCTGTTGCGCCATGGCATCGACGGCGTCATTGCTACCAACACTACCCTCAGCCGCGACGCAGTACGCGGCTTGCCGCATGGGGATGAAGCGGGCGGCTTGTCGGGCGCGCCAGTGCGTGAGGCCAGCAATTCCATCATCCGACAATTGCGCGCCGCACTGGGTCCGAGCTACCCCATCATCGGCGTGGGCGGCATCCTCTGCGCGCAAGATGCCTTGGACAAACGCCAGGCCGGCGCAGACCTGGTACAAATTTACACCGGCCTGATTTACCAAGGCCCGGCGCTAGTGAAAGAAGTGGCGCTAGCGTTGGCCAGCGCGGGCTGAGCGCTTGGCGCTAAAAAGCATAAAACGGCCCCGTAGCCGTGCTTGCGCCCACACCCGTAGCGGCCATGCCGTCAATGCCAATGACCACGGTTTTGCCATAAAAAAATGGCAAGCCCAAGTCTAAAAGGCCCTGGGCGTTCAGGGTCCCGCCCAAGGTCGGCAGCGCAGTATTGCCCTTTTGAAACAAAGCTGCGGCATTGGTGATGGTGAAACTCTTCCTAGGCTGCCCAGCCCCTGCGCTGCCAAGCGCCACACTAAAAACCACGTCCGTAAGGGGGCAATAAAAGCCGCTGTCATTGGGGTATCCGCAATTAGGCAAATTGGAGTCGAAAAAAATGCCATTGGAGCCAGTGTCCAAAAAAGTAACTGAAAAACTGCCCCCTGCCAATGTGCTGTTGCTGCTCAGGGCACCCATGAGATAGCC
>CAMCJY010000081.1 GCA_945875225.1 Comamonas sp. lk
CAGTTCAAGCTGATTGCGGGGGATTTGGAGCCAGCGGCCTAGGGACGCCTGAACCCTCATAATCCTCCCTGCGTCCCACCGGTTTTTGCAGCCGGAACGGGGCAGGCATAAAAACCAATCCTTTCAAACTTTCCCCCTTATGAAAATCAACACCGGCCGTCCCGTGACCATGGGCCCATCTTGCATGGTTACCTGCCCGCATTCTTTGGCTTCCGCAGCCGGCTCAGACGTGTTGCGCGCCGGCGGCTCGGCGGTGGATGCAGCCATCGCCACCGCGGCTGCTTTGGCGGTGCTCTACCCGCATATGACGGGCGTGGGCGGCGATGCGTTTTGGCTGATTTACGACGCCAAAACTAAGGCAGTGCGCTACCTGGACGGCGGCGGGCGCGCGGCGGCTAGCGCCACGGTGGGCTGGTATAAAAGCCAAGGGCATAGCGAAATTCCGTTTCGCGGCATCCTGCCCGCAACGACCACCACGCCCGGCGCGGTGGCCAGTTGGGCCGAGGCACACGCCGCCTATGGCAAGTTGCCCTTGGCGCGCAATCTGCAAAGCGCCATCGGCTATGCCCGCGACGGCGCTCCTGTGACAGCGCGCTTGTCCAGCTTTATCGAGGCCACGGCCAAGGACCTGGCGCCGCACGCCGAGACTATGGCCCTCTTCATGCCCGATGGAAAAACCCCGCGTCCCGGCGCGCTCTTGCGCAACCCCGGCCTGGCCAAGACTTTGCAAGCCATTGCCGAGCGTGGCCGCGCCGGGTTTTACGAAGGCGAAGTCGGGCGCGAGCTGGCCCGCTTTGCCAAAGAAAAAGGCGGCCTGTTCACCGAAGCCGACCTGGCCGCGCAGACCGCGCGTTGGGGCGAGCCCATCAGTGGTACTTACCGGGACGTGAAGATTTTTGAGACGCCTGCGCCCACCCAGGGCTTTACCGTGCTGGAAATGCTCAATTTGCTAGAGCCGCGGGAGCTGCACAAGCACCCGCACTTAGGCGCTGACCATGTGCACCTGCTGGTGCAGGCCAAGCAGATCGCCTACCACGACCGTGACCGCCATTTGGCCGACCCCACCTTTGCCGACGTGCCCATGGAGCGCCTGATTTCCAAGGCCTACGCCGACGAGCGCCGCAGCCTGATGGACCCGGCGCGCGCTTTGCCCTGGGACAAAGTGCCTTCTTATGGCAGCCTGAGCGGCGACACCGTGTTTATCGCCACCGTGGACGCTGAAGGCAACGCCGTGGCGCTGATTCACAGCCTGTACGGCGTGTTTGGCTCGGGCGTAGTGGCGGGTAATACCGGCGTGGTGCTGCAAAACCGTAGCGCTTATTTCAACCTGGACCCGACCCACCCCAACCACTTGCAGCCGGGCAAGACGCCGTTGCACACGCTGATTGCGTCCATCGCCTTCAAGGACGACAAGCTCTGGGGCGTGGTGGGTTGCATGGGCGCGGATGGACAGCCGCAAATCCATTTGCAAACCTATATCAATCTGATTGACTACGGCTGCGACATGCAAGAAGCACTGGAAGCGCCGCGCTGGCTGTCCGGGCGCTTTGGCCTGCTGGAGTCGCGCGACACCTTGCACATCGAGGCGCGTTTCCCCCCCGAGACCATTGCCGAGCTAGACCGGCGCGGCCACTTGCTCAACCGCTGGGGCGACTGGAACGAGTTTGCAGGCCATGCGCACGGCATATTGATCGACCCGCAATCGGGCATACGTTACGGCGGCTCCGACCCGCGCTCGGATGGCGCGGCTATCGGCTTCTAAGGCAGGGCGCGCCTTTTAAGGTCGCTGCATCAAGCCCACTGCACCGGCTGGTTCGCTGCGTACCAGGCGTCCAGTTTGGGCTCGATAACGCTTTCGATATTGGCCCGCTTGATTTTCATGGTGGGGGTCAGCATGCCGTTTTCGATTTGCCAGGGTTGGTCGGCCACGACAATGAACTTGAGTTTTTCATAGTCGGCCACCTGGCTGTTGACTTCGGCCAGCAGCGTGGTCAGTGCCCTTTGCACGTCGGCGCGCACAGCTGCGTCATTCTGGCGTGGGCGTATATCTTCGGCCAGCACCACCATGGCAAATGCCGCTTCGTGGCTGGAGCCGCCCACCAGTGAAATTTCTACCATGGCATGGTTGTTAATCATGTTTTCGATGGGTGCGGGTGCAACGTATTTGCCTTTACTGGTTTTAAAAAGCTCTTTGATGCGGCCCGTAATTTTGAGCTGCCCATCGGCAGCGAGTGAACCCAAGTCGCCAGTGCGGAAAAAACCGTCTTCAGTAAAGGATTCGGCATCCAGATCTGGCCGCTTGTAGTAGCCCACCAGTTGGCCTGGGGACTTGACCAAAATCTCACCTTCCGGGCTGATGCGTGCTTGCACGCCGGGGTTGGCAACACCGACATAGCCGGGCTCACTAAAGCGCGGCGTGGCCGTGTGGGAGTAGGCAAAGTCTTCGGTCATGCCCAGGCCTTCGAGTAATTGCAAGCCCAGACTGCGGTACCAGCGGATCAGGTCGGCGGGCAGCGGTGCAGAGCCACTGAAGGCGGAAATCGTCTGGTCCAGGCCCAAGTTGGTCAAGATTTTCTTGGCGATGATTTTTTTTAGAATCGGAATACGAAGCAAGATGTCCAGCTTTTTCTGTGGCAACTTGGCAAACACCGCTTGCTGAAACTTCAGCCACAAGCGCGGCACCGACACAAAAATAGTCGGCCTTGCACGCTGCAAGTCAAGGGCAAAGGTGTCCAGCGATTCGGCAAAAAACACATGCAATTGGCCACTTACAAAGCTGGCGCATTCCACTACCGCTCGCTCAAACACATGCGCCAGCGGCAGGTAAGACAGGACGCGGTGGACTTGGTCATCCCCTAGGTTTTGCGACATGCTTTGCGCGACCGCCAACTCGGTTGCCGCGGTAATGCGCTCAAAGCTGTGCATCACGCCCTTGGGCTGGCCGGTGGAGCCCGAGGTGTAAATGAGCATTGCCAAGTCGGTGCCCGCGCGATGCGGCTGCCCTGCCATGGGTGCGCTGCGGGCGGTGATGGCGTCCCAAGTCTCATAAGGCGTGCTGGGCGCCAAGGGGAAGGCAATGCGCGGCATGCCAGCCGGTACGCCGGGTTCCTGGTCTGGCCAGGTGTCGAGCTTGCCTACAAATAGCAGGCTCGCTTCGCTGTGTTCCAGCACAAAACGGATGGTTTGCGCGCTTTCGGTGGGGAAGATCGCCACCGTGGTGTAACCGGCCATCCAGATAGCCAACTCGGTCATGAAGAAATGGGCACAATTTTTGGAAAGAATGGCAATGCGCGCGCCCGGTCCAAAGCCCAGTGATTGCAAATGGGTAGCCATGCGCCGGGACTGGTCCATGGTCTGGGCCCAGGTGTAGTCCGCTACGCGTCCGCCACCCAGCGGCTGGGTCAGGTACACCTGCGCAGCACGCTCTTTTTCATGAAGATAAATATGGTCAAGGATGAGCTTGCTTGGAGCGATCATGGGGTGTCCTTTAGAGTTTTCGGATGCAAAAATCATTGTATGGGCTGTTCTTGGGCCAAGGACAAAGCCCCTAGCCAGGCTAGTCGCCAAAATGTCTTTGTCCTGCATGGCGCCATGGGCCAAGCGCCCGCCTGGCAGCCGGGTAGTAAAGGGCTGCGCCGACCGTAGTATTTGCACAATTCCCACAATAAAAGTGTTTTTTTTAATGACATTGGGTGTAAATCATTAAAATGGATTCACTCCCAGTTCAAACCTTCCTGTTTTGCAGCGCACTTTTTCTTACGAACGATGACTGAAACACAGAATTTCCCTTGCATGGCGCGTCCCAGTGCCCTGGTGTTCGCATTGGGTTTGCTGCTGTGTACGCCTGCTCAGGCCTACAAAACCGAGCGCGTCTGTGAGACCACCGAGGCCTCGCTCAAGGCGCCGGCTAAGAAAGTCTGCAAAACCCTGCTGGTCATGACCGAGGCCCAAAAAGCGGCAATGCCCAAGAAAGAAGAGAAGAAGGTAGAGAAAAAGACCGGGCACTAGAAGCTCTAGCTTGGTGTAACTGCCGCCTCTAGGGCTGCTGTGGCGCTAAGCCACTGATCTTCCAGGCTTTGGAGTTCTTCATTAATCGCCTTCAGGCGCTTACCCAGCGAGGCGATCTCCTGGGGTGTGGGCTTGCCGCTGACCAAGCTTTCTAGCTGGCTGCCTTCGGTGCTCAGGGCCTGCATGCGCGCATCGAGCCGGGCTATCTCTTTTTCCCATTTGCGTTTTTCGGCGGTGGCTGCCGGTAGCGGCTTGGCGAGGGGCGCGGCTTTGGCTGCGGCCAGTGCTTTGTTGGCCTGCACCTGTTCCTGGCGTATGGCGTCGCGCGCACGCTTGGCCTCATCAAGCAAATAGCGCTGGTAGTCGTCCAAGTCGCCGTCAAAAGGTGCGACTCCGCCGTGCGAGACCATCCAAAATTCGTCACACACCGAGCGCAGCAGCGCACGGTCGTGGCTGACCAGCATCACCGTGCCTTCAAACTCATTGATCGCCATGCCCAGGGCTTCGCGCGTAGCCAGGTCCAGGTGGTTGGTAGGTTCGTCCAGCAACAAGAGGTTGGGGCGTTGCCAGACGATCATGCACAGCACCAGGCGGGCCTTTTCGCCGCCGCTCATGCTGCCCACGGCCTGTTTGACCATATCGCCACTGAAGTTAAACGTGCCTAAAAAGCTGCGCAAGTCTTGCTCGCGCGTGGCTTGGCCGGCGAGCTTGGATTGCGCGCTGAGGTCTTTGACCAGGCGGATCATGTGCTCTAGCGGCGTGTCATTTGGGCGCAGCACGTCTAGCTCTTGTTGCGCGAAATAGCCAATGTTCAGGCCTTTTCCCTCGGTCACTTCGCCGCCTATGGGCGCCAGGTCCCGCGCTACGGTTTTGACCAGCGTGGATTTGCCCTGGCCATTGGCACCCAATATGCCGATACGCTGCCCGGCCAGCACCGAGCGGCTGACGTTGCGCACGATGATGGTGGGGCTGGTGCCCGGAGCGGCGTCCTCGGGCGCGGGGTAGCCAAAGCTGACGCCCGAGAGCGACAGCATAGGGTTGGGCAAATTGGCCGGTTCTTTGAACTCGAAGCTAAATTCCGCTTCGGCCAGCAGCGGCGCAATTTTTTCCATACGATCCAAGGCCTTGACGCGGCTTTGCGCTTGCTTGGCTTTGCTGGCCTTGGCCTTGAAGCGGGAAATAAATTTTTGCAGGTGTGCAATTTTTTCTTGCTGCTTGGCATAGGTGTTTTGCTGCAACAGCATTTGCTCGGCGCGCATGTCCTCGAACTTGCTGTAATTGCCGCCGTAGCGCATCAGCTTGCCGCCGTCGATATGCAGGGTGACATTGGTCACGGCGTCCAAAAATTCCCGGTCATGGCTGATGACCAGCATGGTGCCTTCATAGCGCTTAAGCCATGCTTCAAGCCATACCAGGGCGTCCAAGTCCAAGTGGTTGGTGGGCTCGTCCAGGAGCAGCAAATCAGAGGGACACATCAGCGCGCGTGCCAATTGCAAGCGCATGCGCCAGCCGCCCGAGAAGCTGTTCACGGGGTTTTCTAGCTCGGTGGTTTTGAAGCCCAGGCCCAGGATCAGCGCCTGCGCGCGGGAGGGTGCGTCGTGCTCACCGGCGTCGTGCAGCGCCATGTAGGCGTTGGCCATGCGGTCGCCATCCTCGCCCGATTCGGCGGCCTGCACTTCGGCGCGGGCGGCACACAAAATCGTGTCGCCCTCAATCACAAACTCGGTGGCGCTTTGGCTGGTCTCGGGCATGTCCTGCGCCACCTGGCCCATACGCCATTGGGTGGGTATGTAGTACTCGCCGGAGTCTTCGTGCAAAAGCCCGGTGAACAAGGCAAAGAGGGACGATTTACCCGCACCATTGCGCCCGACCAGGCCAACTTTTTCACCCGGATTGATGGTGACCGAGGCGTGTTCGAGCAAGACCTTGGCGCTGCGGCGCAAGGTGACGTTTTTTAATGTGATCATGAAACGAGAGCTTCGCGGGTGAGCAGCAAGACCTGGTCTTCGCCCGCACTGGTGGGCAGCCACACCGCTGGTAGAGCGGGAAAGGCAGCTTCAAAAAAAGCGCGCTCATGGCCGATTTCCAGCACGAGCACGCCTTGGCGGTGGAGATGCTGCGGCGCATCGCGCAGCAGGCGGCGCACAAAGTCCATGCCATCGCGTCCGCCATCGGCATTGCCGTCCAAAGCCAGCGCTGGTTCAGCCTGGAACTCGGGCGGCAGGCAGGCCATGCTGTGGGCATTGACATAGGGCGGGTTGCACAACAACAGGTCGTAGGGACCTTGCGCTTGCAAGGTCGGTGCTTGCAAACCGTCCGACTGCAGCAGTGTGATGCGCGCCTGCAGTCCATGATCTGCCACATTGAGAGCTGCCACGTCCAGTGCGTCTTGGGACAGGTCGCTGGCACAGACCACGGTATCCGGATACACATGGGCCGCGATGATGGCCAGGCTGCCGTTGCCGGTACACAGGTCCAGCACTTGGCGGGTGCCTTCGTGCACAAATTAGTCGATGCCGCCATCGACCAGCAACTCCGCAATCAGCGAGCGCGGCACGATCACGCGCTCATCTACATAGAAAGCAAAGCCTTGCAGCCAGGCCTGGCGCGTCAGGTAGGCGGCAGGTTTACGGCTGCTGATGCGCTTTGCGATAAGCGCTTCGCAGGCGCTTTGCTGCGCTTGGGTCAGCGCAGCCAGGGTATCGGTGCCGTCCAGCGCGGCATCCAGAGCTAAGCCCAGTTGCCACAAAACCAGCCAGGCCGCCTCGTCCCATGCGTTATCCGTGCCGTGGCCGAAGACGACCTGGGCGGCTTGGAGTTGACGGGCGGATTGTTCGACCAGGTCGCGCAGCTTCATGCCAGCGCAAGCGCATGCAGGCGCTCCAGTACCCGACGGTAAATGTTTTTCAGCGGCTCAATATCGGCCAGCGCCACATGCTCATTGATTTTGTGGATGGTGGAATTGGGTGGGCCTAGTTCGACCACCTGCGGGCAAATTTGCGCGATAAAGCGTCCGTCGCTGGTGCCGCCGGTAGTCGACAGCTGGGTGGTGATGCCGGTTTCATCGTGGATGGCTTGCGTTAATGCTTCCACCAGAGCGCCCGGGGTGGTCAGAAAGGGGAGTCCGCCGATGGTCCAGGCCACGTCATATTGCAGGCTGTGGCGGTTGAGAACGGCGCACAGTCGCTGTTGCAAAGACTCGGTGCTGGACTCAGTGCAAAAGCGGAAGTTGAAATCCACTACCACTTTGCCGGGGATCACATTGCTCGCGCCGGTGCCACCGTGGATATTGCTCACTTGCCAGCTGGTGGGTTGGAAAAACGCATTGCCTTCGTCCCAGCGCACAGCAACCAGTTCGGCCAGCGCCGGTGCCAGTCGGTGGATGGGGTTGTCGGCCAATTGCGGGTAGGCGATATGGCCTTGTACGCCATGCACCGTCAGCTTGCCGCTCATGGTGCCACGGCGGCCGTTTTTAATCATATCGCCGGTACGCTCCACCGAGGTTGGCTCACCCACGATGCAGTAGTCCAGCATCTCGCCACGCGCTTTGAGTAGTTCGCAGACCACCACGGTGCCATCGACCGCCGGGCCTTCTTCGTCGCTGGTAATGAGCAGCGCAATGTTCAAGGCCGGGTCGGGCTGCTGCGCCAGGAATTCTTCAATGCAGACCACGAAGGCGGCGAGCGAGGTCTTCATGTCGCTGGCGCCGCGGCCATAGAGCTTGCCATCGCGGTGACTGGGGCTAAAGGGCGGGCTGTCCCACTGGGCCAGCGGCCCGGTAGGCACTACGTCGGTATGGCCGGCAAAGACCAGTGTCTTGGCTGCCTTGGCGTTTG
>CAMCJY010000082.1 GCA_945875225.1 Comamonas sp. lk
TCGAGTGAAAAGCCTGCATGGTCTAGCAGGGGTACATGCCCAAACGCGAGTTGGGCTTCCAGTAAGGTAATAAGCGCCATGTGGCGCGGATTATCCCCTGCTAAGTTGCGGCAAGCGGCCTAGCACCAGTTTGGCGCTGTACAGCACGACCAGGGCACCGAGCAAATCGCCGGTGAAATGCAAGGCCATGCCAGCCCACAAGTCGCCGCCCTGGTCGCGGCCCAGCAGCCACAGCTGACCCAGTAGCGCACTAAGTGCCGAAAAAACGACGGTCAGTCTGAGCAAAGCGGCTGCGCTCAGGCCATGGAGGTCCTCATCCAAGGCGGCATAGCGCACGCACAGTGCGCGGGCAAAGAGCGGCGCCAGGCCCGCTAGCAAAGCGCCTCCCATCGCCGTGATCGGATCGCCCGCATACAGGGGCCCAAGTCCCATGGCCAGCGCGCCCAGCACCAAGCCCAGCGCGCCCCATTCCACAAACAAAAGAACGCCAATCAGCTGCAATCCGCTGGGCAGGAAGACCAGGCCCCTGGCGCTGGACACGTCCAAGAGAGGAAAGACAAACTGGTTGAAAGAGAAAAGGCCCATATAGGCCAGAGCCGTCATTGCGACGACCCACACGGATTTTTGTAATTGCATGGCGTACCACTCCCAAATTTTTATACCTGCACATCAATGCAGGACAAAGCACAGGAGCGTACGACTTGCGCGGCCTTAGCCGCGCAGCATCAAACTGCCTGTGCCTTCTCCATGCACTGCCCCAATTGCGCAAAGTACTGGTGCGTCGCTTTCGTTGGCACCACGTACTTGACGCGGTTGTCCTGGCTATCCAGGTTCAGGTCGATCATTCCCTTTTTGCGCAAAGCCTTTAAACGGCGATGCGCAGTAGTGGTCGAAATCTCGGGCAACATCACCATGGCCTCCAGCACCGTAATCGGCTTTTCTTCGTGCCACGCGGACGCGAAGACATTGAGCATGCGCGACTCGACAGCGTCGAGTTGCGGAAAGCTCGGCAAGCTGCGAACAGCATGCACCAGATTAAGGTACTTGGTGTACATCTGCGAAAAATTAGCTACCTTTGTTTTTGACATGATCGACTTCCAACGGTTGAAATATGATTTTTTATTGAAGCATTTCAGTTCAACATCTGAAATCCAACAATATTCTCGCAAAAAATGACGTTTCCGTCTAATTTCCTACGAGGGCCTTTATTTCGTTATATTACACCATATTTTTAACTTTATCAAAATATTCATCAAAAACGTTATTTGCTGGAGGGAAAACTGAACATGGTTCCTTCCCTTACGCCAGCGGAGGGCCAGCGTTGGGTGATGGTTTTGCGCTTGGTATAAAAACGCGCAGCGTCGGGTCCATAGGCATGCAAGTCACCGAATAAAGAGCGCTTCCATCCCCCAAAAGAGTGGTAAGCCACTGGTACCGGTAGGGGTACATTGACGCCCACCATGCCTACCAGAATGTTGTCGCTGAAGTAGCGCGCGGCCTCGCCGTCGCGGGTAAAGATACAGGTGCCGTTGCCGTATTCATGGGCGTCAATCATGTCCATGGCTTCTTGCAAGGTTTTGACGCGGACCACGCCCAGCACCGGTCCGAAAATCTCTTCCTGGTAGGTCACCATGCCGGGTTTGACGTTGTCAAACAGGCAGGGGCCGAGGAAATAGCCTTGTTCGTGGCCCGGTACCTGTACGCCGCGTCCATCGACCACCAAAGTGGCGCCCTCGGCCACGCCCTGGTCCACATAGCCCTTGACCTTCTCAAAATGGGCCTTGGTTACCAGCGGGCCCATGTCCATACCGGCCGTGGTGCCGGGGCCGACTTTCATTTTGGCAATTTCGATTTTCAGGCCGGCAATCACCGCGTCTGCGGTGGCGTCGCCCACCGCGACCACCAGCGGGATGGCCATGCAGCGCTCACCGCAAGAGCCATAGGCCGCGCCCATCAGTGCATTGACGGCGTTGGGCACATCGGCGTCGGGCATCACCACCGCATGGTTTTTTGCGCCGCCCAGGGCTTGCACGCGCTTGCCGTGGGCGCAACCGGTGGCGTAAATGTACTCAGCGATAGCGGTGCTGCCGACAAAGCTGATGGCTTTGACGCGCGGGTCGGTCAGCAATGTGTCAACCGCTTCTTTGTCGCCATTGACCACATTGAGCACGCCCGGTGGGAGGCCCGCTTGCAGCGCTAATTGCGCTACCAGGAGGGTGCTGCTGGGGTCGCGCTCTGAGGGTTTGAGCACAAAGGTATTGCCGCATACCACCGCCATGGGCCACATCCATAAGGGCACCATGATGGGAAAGTTAAAGGGCGTGATGCCGGCAGTCACACCGAGTGCCTGAAATTCGCTCCAGGAGTCGATAGACGGGCCTACATTTTTACTGTGCTCGCCTTTGAGCAATTCGGGCGCGTAGCTGGCGTATTCCACGTTTTCAATGCCGCGTTGTAACTCGCCCATGGCATCGGGCAGTACTTTGCCGTGCTCAGCGGTCACCAGGGCGCACAAGGCATCAGCATGCTCTTCCAGCAGCACCTTGAGCTTGCTCATCACCCGCGCGCGCTTGAGTGGCGGTGTGTTGCGCCACTCGGGGTAGGCGGCCTGGGCGTTGGTAATGGCTTGCTCTACCGTTAATTTGTCTGCCAGCAAGAGCTTTTTTTCAGCTTTGCCGGTGGCAGGATTGAATACCTCAGCGCTGCGGCTTCCGCCTTGGGTCAGTTGGCCGCCGATCAGGTGGCCGATAGTGGGTAATGGGGACATAGTGCTAGTGCTCTGGATAAAAATAATGGGGTAAGAAAAAAGCGGGGCAGGTGCGCTGCGGGTCATAGGACCGGCGCGCACGGGTATGCTGCGCTGCGCAAGCCCGTGTGCAGCGGACGCCGGTGCGCTGGGCTGCCTTGCGCCCTTAGTCGGTCTGGTTCATCGATTCGCCCAAGGCATTGATCAGGCTGTCGATTTCGGATTTTTCGATGATGAAAGGCGGTGCCAATTGCATGGTGTCGCCGCCGTAGCGCACGTAAAAGCCCTTTTCCAGGCAGCGCATGGCAATTTCATAGGGTCGGCGCGCGGGTTCGCCGGGAACAGCAGCAATCGTGAACCCTGCCGCCAGACCTACGTTGCGGATGTCGGTGATGTGCTTGCTGCCTTTGAGGCTGTGCACCGCCTGCTCAAAATAAGGCGCCATGGCGGCCACGCGCTCGATCATGTTTTCCTTGACCAGCACATCCAGGGCAGCGATACCGGCAGCGCAGGCCACCGGGTGCGCCGAGTAGGTGTAACCGTGGAGAAACTCGAGCAAGTACTCCGGGCCACCCGCGTCCATAAAAGTGTCGTAAATTTCTTTCTTAGCCACCACTGCGCCCAGCGGCTGAGCGCCATTGGTCACTTGCTTGGCGATGTTCATGATGTCCGGGGTCACGCCAAAGGCAGCCGAGCCGGTGTAGGCCCCACAGCGGCCAAAGCCGGTAATGACTTCATCAAATATCAACAAAATGTTGTTGGCGGTGCAAATCTCGCGCAAGCGTGTCAGATAGCCCACAGGCGGCACCACCACGCCACCCGAGCCCGACATAGGCTCGACGATGACAGCCGCGATATTGGATGCGTCATGCAGCGTAATCAGACGCAGCAATTCGTCCGCCAGCTCGACGCCGTGGGCCGGCATGCCGCGAGAATAGATGTTTTGCGGCAACTGGGTGTGCGGTAGGTGGTCGGCCTCAATGCCTTGGCCAAAGGTTTTGCGGTTGGCACCGATGCCGCCTACCGAAATACCACCGAAATTGACGCCGTGGTAGCCTTTTTCGCGGCCAATCAGGCGCGTCTTGGTGCCCATGCCTTTGGCGCGCCAGTAGGCGCGTGCCATCTTCAGCGAGGTGTCGGCGCACTCCGAACCCGAACCGGCAAAAAACACGCGGTCCAAACCCTCGGGCATAAGCTGGGTGATTTTGTTGGCCAGTTCAAAAGACAGCGGATGGGCGTATTGAAACGCGGGGGAATATTCCATGGTGCCGATCTGGCGGCTGACCGCATCGGTGATTTCTTGGCGTCCGTGGCCCAGGCCGCAGCACCACAGGCCGGACAAGCCGTCGAGTACCTTGCGCCCATTGGAGTCGGTGTAGTAAGCGCCTTTGGCGCTGACCATCATGCGGGGCTTGGCTTTGAAATTGCGGTTACCGCTGTAAGGCATCCAGTGCGCATCCATCCAGGCGGGGTCGCGCGGGTAGGGGGAGGTGGTGGTCACGACCGGTGCGTGGGTGGCGGTGTCATGGGGTTTCATGGCGGTCTCCTAGGTGGTATGGGTCTACAAAAAAATTTGCTGCGGTGTCGCGCGCCGCACGGCACTTGCCGGGTGAGTGCAGCCATTCGCTGCTGCCCGGAGATTGTGGCTTGCTCTATTACTCTTATAAAGTCACAATTATCACTATTTACTTGCATAACTATGAAAGCAAATCCACCTTCACGCCCAGCGCTAGGCCAGCTCAGCGACATGGACTTGCGCTTGCTGCGCGTCTTCCGGGTAGTGGCTGACTGCGGTGGCATGGCCGCTGCCGAACTGGAGCTCAATATCGGCAGCTCCACCATCAGCCGCCATATCAAAGACCTGGAAACCCGCCTGGGCTTACGCCTGTGCCGCCGTGGGCGGGCCGGCTTTGCCTTGACGCCGGAGGGCCAAAAAATTTACGCGCAAACCACCCAGTTACTGGCCGCTACCGATGCGTTTCGCAGCAGCGTCGATGAGATTCACCAGCGCATGGGCGGCCAGTTGCAGATAGCGGTCTTTGACAAAACCGCCAGCAACCCCAAGTCGCGTGTTGCGCAGGCGATTGCGCGCTTTCATGCGCGTGCGCCGGACGTTGCGCTCAACCTGCATGTGGCTACGCTCAACGCCATAGAGCGCGGCGTGCTCGACGGCCAGTTTCACCTGGGCATCATCCCCGGCCACCGTACCTCCAGCACTTTGCACTACGCCCGCCTGTTTGATGAGCATATGTGCTTGTACTGCGGCCCTGGCCATGCTTTGTTTGGCAGCGCGCAAAACAGCTTGGATTGGGACGCATTGCGCGCGCTGCCTTTTGCCGGCCTGGGCTACCACTCGCCCAATTTGCAGGTCAGCCAGCAATTGCGCCTGACGCGCAGCGCCACCGGTTTTGACCAGGAGTCGATTGCCACCCTGATTTTGTCGGGCCGCTTTGTCGGCTTTTTGCCCGACCACTATGCGTACAGCTTTGTGCAGCAAGGCCAGATGCAGGCCGTCCTCCCGGATGTGTTTTTTTACGACTGCGAGTTCTTCGCTATCACCCGCCGCTCACCGCAAGCCTCGCGTGCCACCCGCGCGTTCTTGCAATGCCTGGAACAGGCGCACGCGGCCTAGTGGCGGGCTGCGGTTGACAGCCCCATCCTAAGCGCCGCAAAACGGGAAACCGGTAATCGGGTTTTCGCCGTCCATGCGCGCGGCCAGGGCCTTGCCCGAGCCGGCCCCGTGCGTCCAGCCCAAGGTGCCGTGGCCGGCGTTGACCCATAGTCCGCGCACCGGCGTTTGGCCGATAAAAGGAATATTGGTCGGCGTGGCCGGACGCAAACCGGCCCAGAACTGCGGATGTCCCCCTTCATGCGGTAATCGCGTGTCGCACATGCCGGGCCAGATTTCCTCGACCCGGCGCGCCAGCATCTGGCAACGCGCTTGGGACACCGCACTGTCAAGGCCCAGGTCATAGCCGCCTACCTCGATCGTGCCGGCCACCCGGATCTGGTCGCCCAGGCGGGTGACGGCAATCTTGCGCGAGTCGTCGATTACCGATACCGAAGGCGCCCGCTCGGGCCGCAATATCGGGAAGGTGGCGCTATAGCCTTTGCCTGGGTAAATTGGCAAGTCCACGCCCACACGGCGCAGCAAGGGCGCGCTATAAGAGCCGCAGGCCACCACCACCGCATCGGCAGCTAGCGTGCGCACACTGCCGCCTGCGCTTGCTCCCTCAGTTGCGCCCTGATTTGCCAGCGGGCGCACGCCTACCCCGCGCACCGTGGCGCCCGTCACCTCCAGCCGCTCCAGGCGGTGGGAAAACAAAAACTCCACGCCGCGTGCCGCACAATCACGCGCCAAGGCCTGGGTAAACACGCAGGCATCGCCCGACTCATCGCTGGCGGTAAATGTGGCGCCCACAATCCGCTCGCCAAAGGGCGCCAGGCTAGGCTCCAGGCGCAGTAACTCGGCCGTGCTGATAACCTCGCGCTGCACGCCAAACTGCTGCATCAAGCCGGCCAGTTCGCAGGCGCCGTCAAAAGCGGCTTGGGTAGCAAAAAAATGCGAGATGCCGCGCTCCAAGCGGTGGTAATCAATACCGGTTTGCGCCACCAGTGCTTTGAGTGCCGCATGGCTGTAAGCGCCCAAGGCCACAATGTGGCCCACATTGCGGTGGAAAGCCGCATCGTTGCATTCAGCCAGAAAGCGCAAACTCCAACGGTATTGCTGCCAGCCTTCGCCCACAGGCCACTGCGGCCTAAATAAAAGCGGTGCTTCTTTGCTAAACATCCATTGGAGCGCTTTCAGCGGCGCATCGCGGTTAGCCCAGGGTTCGCAATGGCTGACCGAAATTTGCCCGGCATTGGCAAAACTGGTTTCCAGCGCCGCATCGGCCTGGCGTTCCACCACCGTGACACGGTGGCCGCGCTCGGCCAGGTACCAGGCGGTGCTGGTGCCGATGATGCCGGCACCCACCACAACAATATGCATAACAAAACCCCTTGTGTGCGCCCGCCAGGGATGCCGTCAATGGACGCAGATAATGAGGGCGCAGCACTTAAACCGTGTAGTCGCAAATTGGCCCGAATCGAATACAAAACAACCCAAAGGCTAAAATTCAGACATGCCTTCCAAATCTTTGCCCAAAGTATCCTTCAAAATCCAGATGCTACAGGCGCGCGAGGATGCCATCATCCAGACCGCCAGCGCACTACTCGCGCAAAAAGGTTTTGAGGCCATGACGGTCGATGAAGTTGCCGCCACCGTGGGCATCGCCAAAGCCAGCTTGTATAAACATTTCCCTAGCAAAGAGGACCTCGCGGCGGCGGCCATGGTCAAGCTGATGCGAAGAGCCCAAGACTACTTGCGCGAACTGCCGGTGCAAAACGCCATGGCGCAACTACGGGCCGTGGCGCGCTGGACCATGGAGCTGCAATTGCTAGGCCAGATGCCCTCCCTGCCCAGTCGCAATTCCACCTTGCGCGCCAAGCTCATGGCCAATGCGCAGTACATGGATGGCTTGATTGAAGTGAGCGACCGCCTGGGCGCCTGGATAGAAGAGGCGCAAGCGCAAGGCCATTTGCAATCCAGTCTGCCGCCCATTGCCGTGCTCTACACCTTGTACGCCCGCGCCTGCGACCCGGTGCTGGAGTTCTTAAAAATGGGCGGCCAGCACAACGATGCGCAAATCATCGACCTAGTCATGAGCACCTGCTTTGATGGATTAGCGGCCCGCTAAATTTCAATCACTGCTTGGGCGCGAAATTGCGCCTGCTCTTTTTTGTGGGCATAGCCCAGCGGATTGGCCACGACGCGGCAGCCCCGGTGCACATAGTCTTGCGCGAGGTGCAAATGTCCATGCAACCAGAGCGCGGCCTGCGGTAACAAGTCATCGAGCGCATTGCAAAAACCGGCGGTGCCGG
>CAMCJY010000083.1 GCA_945875225.1 Comamonas sp. lk
CTCCGGTCGCCATGCCCATAGCGGTAGCGCGCCAAGGCCACACCCGCAAAAGGCGCAAGCGCAACCCAAGCCGGTGCCGTCCAATGCGGCAAGCTGCTACCCCCGCCAGCCAAATAGGCCAGTACCAGCCAAGGCAAGCCAAAAAATAGGCGCAGCACCGCCTGCTTGCTATGTCCCCAAAGACCCCAGAGCAGCAAAGGTCCGAAGGCCAGCAACTGCAAAAGCGCAAAGCGCGCCACCTCGGCCAAGTGCCAGCCGCTGCCGGCGCCATGCTGGCCTTGGTAACGGAACGAAACCCAGTCCTGTTGCGCATTCCACACCAGCACCGGCGAGACCATGAGCAGCGCCAGCAACACCGCTAGCCAGGGCCAGGGAGTGCGCAATATGCGCAGACCGTGAACGGACAAAAGGCACAAGCCCGATGCCAAGGCCATAAAAATGGCGGTGTATTTGCTCAGGCCCGCCAGCCCTAGCAGGCAGCCCCATAGCAACCAGTCGCCTCGGTAGGCCAGCCCGTCAGACTGCATCAGGCGCAAGGTTTGTCCCATGAGTAAAACGGTGAAAAACATCAGCAAGGTATCGGGCACCAAGCCGATTCCCAGCACGTGTAGCAAGGGCGCCAGTGCGAGCGCAGCCAGTGACCACAAACCGGCGTCACCTGCGTGGCCGAAATTGCTATTGCCTTGCAGGTACTCGGCCAGCCGGTACACGCCCAGCACGGTTCCCAGCCAGAAGAGTCCGGGCACTAAGCGCAAGAAGACGACTGGCGCATCCACTACCACCAAGGGCCATTGCACCCAGCCGACCAAAGGCGGATGGTCAAAATAACTCAGCGCCGGGTGGTAGGCATACAAAAGGTAATGCGCCTCGTCCACCGATAAGCCGACAAAGCCACCCACCACCGCATGCAGCAGGACCAAAGCTGCCAACAAAGCGCTATGGCGCGGGTGCTGGCCCAGCGCACGCAAGCCTTGGCGAATCAATGCCGGCAGCACAAATTTTTCCGAAGAGAAAGCATGCCGCAGTCTAAACTGCTGCCCCAAGGCCGGGGGCCAACGCCCCCGTGCCTCAACCTCAGCCCCATGTAAAGGAAACCTATGCCCACCTACCATGTAGAAATGATTGAAGGCCGCACCCTGGAACAAAAGAAAAAACTGGTGCAAGAAATTACCCGCATCAGCGTTGAAGTACTGGGCGGTTCGCCCGGCTCGGTGGACGTGATCATCACCGACATCAAGGCTGACAACTGGGCCACCGGCGGCAAACTCTGGAGCGAGCCGCGCGACTAAGGCGCGCCGCACAGATTCAGACTGCGACAGCGACCTCTAGCGCATCGACGAACATGGCCGGCACATCAAAGCCGGTCTGGTCGTTGATCTCCTGAAAACAGGTCGGACTGGTGACATTAATCTCGGTCAGGTGGGTGCCAATGATGTCCAAGCCCACAAGCAACAGGCCGCGTGCCGCCAAGGTCGGGCCCATGGCTTGGGCCATGGCCCGGTCGGCGTCGTTCAAGGGCTGGGCCACGCCCAGGCCACCGGCAGCCAGGTTGCCGCGCACCTCACCGCCCTGCGGAATACGCGCCAGACAAAAAGGCACAGGCACCCCGCCAATGACCAGCACGCGCTTGTCGCCTTGCGCAATCGCCGGCAAAAACTTTTGTACCATCAGGCTTTGCGCGCCCTCGCAGTTCAGCGTTTCGATGATGCTGCCCAGGTTCAGCCCGTCGGCCTTGACGCGAAAAATGCCCATGCCACCCATGCCGTCCAGCGGTTTCAAGATGATGTCTTGGTGCTCGGCATGAAAGGCGCGCACCGCTTGCGCATCGCGGGTCACCAGCGTGGGGCCGATGTGCTGCGGGAACTCCATAATCGCCAGCTTCTCGGGGTGGTCGCGCAGCGCATGCGGCTTGTTAAACACCTTGGCGCCTTCGCGCTCGGCTTGTTCCAGCAGATGCGTAGCGTAAAAATATTCGCTGTCAAAAGGCGGGTCTTTGCGCATGACGATAGCGTCAAAGCTATGCAGCGCCAGCACCGTGCTCGGCTGTTCTTCGAACCAGTGCTCGGCCTGCCCGGTCAGGGTGATACGCCGCGTGTGCGCCTGCACCACGCCGCCTTGCTGCCATAGCAAGTGTCGCGGCTCGCAAGCGGCAATCTGATGGCCGCGCCGCTGCGCCTCGCGCATCATGGCAAACGTGGTGTCCTTGTAGGTCTGAAAAGACTCCAGCGGGTCAGCGACAAACAAAATCTGCATCAAAAAAGTCCTCCTGGATTACGTCCTCGCCTTGGGTTCAGACACCAGGCTGAGAAAGCGGCCAAGCGCCAGACGAAGGCGCCTGCGGTTTAGCTTTTGCCTGGCCGGTAGTGTTGCACAGCCAGCGCCAGGCTGCCGGCCAGCAAGCCCCAAAAGGCCGAGCCTACGCCGCCGATGACCACGCCGCTCAAGGTAATCAAAAAAGTTACCATGGCCGCTTCACGGTCTGATTCTTTATGCAAGGCGCTGGCCAGTCCATTGCCGATGGTAGCCATCAAGGCCAGGCCGGCGATGGCCACAACCAGGGTTTGCGGAAAAGCGCTGAGTATGGCCATGATGGTGGCGCCAAACAATCCCAGGGCGATATAGAGCAGGCCGCAACAGACCGCGGCGGTGTAGCGGCGCGCCTTGTCTGGGTGCGCTTGCGGACCCATGCACATGGCGGCGGTGATGGCGCTTAAGTTCAGCGAAAACGCGCCAAAGGGCGCAAACACCAGGGTAGCGACGCCGGTCATGGTGAGGATGCGCGAGATCGGCAAACCGGCGTCTCCTCCGTTAGCACGTTCGTCGCCAAACCCACAGGCCTTGATGGCGGCCACACCGGGCATGTTTTGCGAGGCCATGGTCACCACAAATAAAGGCAGCGCCAGACTGACCATGGCCGACCATGTAAATTCAGGCGCCACGTACACCGGCCAAGTCAGGCTCGTGGGAATCACCACATTGGCAAACCCCCCCTGCCCTGCCACAAACAAAATAGCAAATAAAAGCGTAAGCGGCACCGCATACAAGGGCATAAAACGCCGGCCCAGCAAATACGTCGACAGCATTAGCAAGACCAAAGGCAAGGCAGTTTGCGCGGCGGCAAAACCTGCAATGCCAAAGCGCGCCAACACCCCCGCTAACAAAGCGCTGGCGATGCTCAGCGGAATGCGCTTGGTCAAGGCCTCAAACCAGCCGCTGGCGCCGATCAGCACGATCAAGGCCGCACTCGCCATAAACGCGCCTACCGCTTGGCCCATGCTGAAACCGCCAGCCAGGCCGGCGCTGGCCAATACTGCAGCGCCCGGCGTGCTCCAGGCCACCATCACCGGTTTGCGAATCATCAATGATGGTATGGCGGTAGTCAGGCCCATGCCGATGCTGATCGCCCAGACCCAGGAAGCCAGCATTTCCTGGGTTGCGCCAAAAGCTTGCGCGGCCTGAAACACGATGGCAATCGAGCTGGTAAAGCCCACCAGCACCGCCACGAAACCGGCAGTGAAAGTGGACCAGCTCAGGTCTTTAAAAAATTGCACCGTGGGCTAAATTTCTATCTTGGAGCCCAGCTCGACCACCGAGTTATTGGGCAGGTTCAAAAAGTCAGCGGCGCTACTGGCGTTATGGTGCATTTGGGCAAATAGCTTTTCGCGCCAAGGCGCCATGCCCTCGCCCAAGACCGGTACCACAGTATCGCGGGACAAAAAGAAACTCGTGGACATCGGCTCCAAAGCCACGCCCCTGCCTTTGAGTTGCTGCAAGGCTTTGGGAACGTCCGGGTCGTTTTTAAAGCCGTAGTGAATCAGCACCTGCCAGCAGTCATGGCCCAGGCGTTCGATCTCGATACGCTTGTCCAGGCCGATCCAGGGCACTTCATGGTTGCGCACCGTCACAAACAAATTAGTCTCATGCAACACTTTGTTGTGCTTCAAGTTATGCAAGAGCGCATTGGGCACCGTGCCCACCGCGGCACTCAGAAACACCGCCGTGCCATCCACACGGGCGGGCGGGCTGATAAATACCGAGTCTAAAAACCCACGCAAATCCAACGCGTCGGCCTTGATTTTGGAGTTGAGCAAGGCCCGCCCGTCCTTCCAGGT
Source organism: Comamonas sp. lk (assembly GCA_945875225.1). Lineage (GTDB taxonomy): Bacteria > Pseudomonadota > Gammaproteobacteria > Burkholderiales > Burkholderiaceae_C > Allorhodoferax. The sequence continues at coordinate 4,113 of CAMCJY010000083.1, forward strand.
CCCCATGAGCACAAAGATTACCGCGCCAATGGCCAAGGGGAACCAGCCGCCGTCAAAGAGTTTGAGCAAGTTGGAGGCCCAAAACATAAAGTCCACCGCAAAGAAAAAGCCAGTGGCCAACAAGCACAAGGCCAGTGGGTATTTCCAGTGGTAGCGGATGACGAAAAAGGTCAGGATGGTGGTAATTAGCATGTCGGTACATACCGCGATGCCGTAAGCTGCCGCCAGATTGCTAGAGGACTTGAACATGCCCACCGCCAGCACAATGACGGCAAACAAGCCCCAGTTGACGGCCGGGATGTAAATCTGCCCGGCCTCACGCGCGCTGGTGTGGATTAAGTTCAGGCGCGGCAGATAACCCAGTTGAATCACCTGCTTGGTCACGCTAAAGGCGCCGGTGATCAAAGCCTGCGAAGCAATGACTGCTGCCGCTGTGGCCAGAACCACCAAAGGTATCAGGGCCCAGTCTGGCGCCATCAGGTAAAACGGGTTTTTTACAGCGGCCGGGTTGGCCAGCAGCAAAGCGCCCTGGCCGAAATAGTTCAGGGTCAGTGAGGGCATGACCACCGCAAACCAGGCAATACGGATAGGCTTTTTGCCAAAATGGCCTAAATCGGCGTAGAGGGCTTCGGCACCCGTGACGCACAAGACCACTGCGCCTAACAAGACGAAGGTAACGCCGGGGTTTTCCCAAATAAAAATCGCTGCGTAATGGGGGCTGATTGCCAACAAAATGGCCGGGTTGGCGGCGATATGAAAAACACCCAGTGCGCCGATAACAGCAAACCATACCAAGGTAATGGGGCCGAAAAATTTGCCAATGCCGGCCGTGCCGCGCTTTTGCACCCAAAACAGGCAAAACAAAATTACCAAAGTCAGCGGCACCACGTACTTCACAAAGCGCGGCGAAATCACCTCCAGACCTTCGACGGCACCCAACACCGAGATGGCTGGAGTAATTACCCCGTCACCGTAAAACAAGCAGGTTCCAAAAATGCCGACATTGAGCAGCACGCCGCGTAAGACCGGCTTGTCCTTGACCGCTTGCGAGGCCAAGGCCAGCATAGCGATGAGCCCCCCCTCGCCCGCGTTGTCAGCGCGCAACACCAAGACCACGTATTTGAGCGAGACGATGATGGTCAGCGTCCAGAAAATCATGGACAAGATGCCGTACACATTGTCTGGAGTGAAGGGCACATGCCCGGAACCGAACACTTCTTTGAGCGCGTACAGCACGCTGGTGCCGATATCGCCATAGACCACGCCAATGGCGCCAACGGTCATGGCCGTAAGTGATGATTTTTGTGTAGACACAAGTTGCAACGGCCACAAAAAGCGGCGCGGATTCGGTTGTCGCGGGGAGCGACATTGTGCTACGGCAAAAGCCGTTTTCAGCCCGCTTGGGGGGGCCAAACCAAAAAATATGTTGCAATGCAGCAAGAAAAGTCGCTACTGCGACTAAAGCTACACCCTAGCGGGCGGGCTAATCGCCTTCGTCGGCCAATGGATCGGTGGCTTCCAGCTCATAGCTGGCCGCGAGCATAGCCAAGCGGCCCACCACGCCGTACATATAGAAGCGGTTGGGCTCGCTGGCACCGGGGCGCACGCCCAGCTGCGGTAATTGGGTGCTGGGCCCAAAGGCCAGCGGCACATACAAAGAGCCCGGGGCGCTCAGGTTTTCATCCTCGCCGCGGTCGGCGTGGATTCGGTAAAAACCCCCCACCACATAACGGTCCATCATGTACACCACAGGCTCGGCCACGGCATCGTTCATGCGCTCGTGGGTCAGCACGCCTTCTTGCACGATCAACTGGCGTAAACCGCCGCCCTGCGGCTGCGCCGCCTGGGTGCGCGCCACCAGTTCGGGCAACTGCTTGGTTTCGCGCACCGTCATCAGTCCCATGCCGCTGCTGTTGTTGTCAGCCTTGACGATAACGAAGGGCTTTTCCTTGATGCCGTATTCCTTGTACTTACGGCGCACTTTGCTCAAAGTGGAGTCCACCCGGGCACTCAGGGCAGCCAAGCCCTTGGCATCGGCCAGATCGACATCGCCGCAGCTTTCGTACAGCGGATTGATCAGCCAAGGGTCAATACCCGTGAGCTTGCCAAAGCGCTTGGCGATTTCTTCATAACAGGCGAAATGCGTGCTTTTGCGGCGCACCGCCCAGCAGGCGTGCAGGGGCGGCAGCAGGTATTGCTGGTGCAAGTCTTCCAAAATGCCAGGGATGCCCGCCGCCAGATCGTTGTTCAACAAGATGGTGCAGGGATCAAAGTCCTTCACGCCAATGCGCCCTTTTGTGCGCAACACCGGCTCTAGGGTGATGCTCTCGCCGCCGGGCAATTCAATGACCGTGCTTTTCTTGATCTCGGGACTGATCGACCCAATGCGGACATGGAGCCCCGCCATATGAAAAATACGCTGCAGCTGCGCCAGGTTGCTCAAGTAAAAAGTGCTGCGGATGTTGTGCTCAGGGATGATGAGCAAGTTGCGCGCCTCGGGGCAGATTTTCTCGATCGCCACCATCGCCGCCTGTACCGCCAAGGGCAGCATCTCGGGGGTCAGGTTATTCCAGCCGCTAGGATAAAAATCGGTATCCACCGGCGCCAGCTTGAAGCCGGCATTGCGCACATCTACCGAGGTATAAAAGGGCGGCGTGTGCTCCATCCACTCCAACCGGAACCAGCGCTCAATCGCCGGCATGGTGTCCAGCAGGCGCTGCTCCAGTTCATTGATAGGGCCGGTCAGGGCGGTGACGAGGTGGGGGACCATAGTGGGCGATTTTGTAGCGAAGTCTAAGGCCGATTGTGTCAGGCTAACTTGACAGTTATGGTGCGCTTACCCAAAAATTCAAGAGCGGCACCGGTTTAGCGACACTCTTTCGAAAAATTTCTCCAACTTGGCCGCTCAGCAGACATCGGCCTGCACACATTAACCCCGCACTTCCCCCTGACCCAGCACGACGTACTTGAGCGAGGTCAGCCCCTCGATGCCTACCGGGCCACGGGCGTGGAATTTATCGGTGGAAATACCGATTTCTGCGCCCAGGCCGTATTCAAAACCGTCGGCAAAACGGGTGCTGGTGTTGACCATGACGCTGGCCGAGTCCACCTCGCGCAAAAAGCGCTGCGCGTGCATATGGTCGCGGGTCAGGATGGCATCGGTGTGGTGGCTGGAATAGTGGTTGATGTGCGCAATGGCTGCGTCCAGCCCGTCCACCACTTTGATGCTGATGATGGGCGCCAGGTATTCCTCAAACCAGTCCTGCTCGGTGGCATCTTGCACCTTGGCGCCGGGCAGATCCGCGAGCAGGGCTCTGGCCTCGGGGCAGCAGCGCATTTCCACGCCTTTGGCAGCGTAGATGGCGCCGATGCGTGGCAAAAACTGCGCCGCCTCACCGCGCGCCACCAGCAGGCCTTCGCTGGCGTTGCAAGGGCTGTATTTTTGCGTCTTGGCATTGTCTGCGACAGTGACCGCCATGGCCATGTCGCACGGGTCATCCACATAGGTGTGGCAATTGCCGTCCAGGTGTTTGATGACCGGC
>CAMCJY010000084.1 GCA_945875225.1 Comamonas sp. lk
ATTTCTAACTGCAAAGAAGAGGGCGTGCGCCCGCAGGATGTGCCAGTGCGCGACAGCGATACCCGCCGTAAGGCTGAGCTTTACCAGCTCTACGAAGAGCAGTGCCAGCGCGAAGGCGTGGTGGACTTTGGCGAGCTGATGCTGCGCAGCTACGAAGTGCTGCGCGACCATGCGGCCATCCGCGAGCACTACCAATGGCGCTTTCGGCACATTCTGATCGACGAGTTTCAGGACACGAACAAACTGCAATACGCCTGGATCAAGATGCTGGCGGGCAAGCAAGACGGGGCCGATAGCAGCAGCGAGCCACCCGGCGGCGCGGTGCTGGCGGTCGGCGATGATGACCAAAGCATTTATGCGTTTCGCGGTGCACGCGTGGGCAATATGGCCGACTTTGTGCGCGAATTTGCGGTGGAGCACCAGATCAAGCTGGAGCAAAACTACCGCAGCCACAGCCACATTTTGGACTCGGCCAATGCGCTGATCAGCCACAACAGCCGCCGCCTGGGCAAAAACCTGCGCACCGACCAGGGGCCCGGCGAAGCGGTGCGCGTTTATGAGGCGCCCAGCGACTTTGAAGAAGCACAATGGATGGTTTCGGAAATGCGCTACCTGATGGAGTCGGGCAAGCCCGGCTTGGGCGAAGGCTATCCGCATTCCGAAATCGCCGTGCTCTACCGCAGCAATGCACAAAGCCGGGTCATCGAGACGGCTTTGTTCAACGCCGGTATTGCCTACCGCGTCTATGGCGGCTTGCGCTTTTTCGAGCGTGCCGAAATCAAACACGCGCTGGCCTATTTGCGTTTGCTGTCCAACCCGCGGGATGACACCAGCTTTATGCGCGTGGTCAACTTCCCGGCGCGTGGCATTGGCGCGCGCAGCCTCGAGCAATTGCAAGACATTGCCGAAGAGTTGGGCTGTGCGCTACACGACGCGGTCAGCGCCCTCAAAGGCCGGCCAGGAGCGCTGATATCCGCGTTTGTGGCCAAGATCGACGTGCTGCGCGAACAAACCGCTAGCAGCAGCCTGCGCGATATTGTGGCCACCATGCTGGAGGAAAGCGGTCTGCTGGCCCATTACCGCCAGGATCGCGAAGGCGAAGATCGCATCGAAAACTTGGAAGAACTCGTCAACGCCGCCGAAAGCTTTGTGCGCTTGGAAGGTTTTGGCCGCCAAGAAGCGGCGCGGGGCGGGGCCTCTGGCGCCTTGCCGGTTACCGACGATGCCGGTCTGCAGGCGAAGCAAGCGCCTACGGCCACGCCCGCCCCCGACGAGCCCGAATTCGGCGACACCGGCGAAACCCAGTCGCCACTGACCGCCTTTTTAACCCATGCCGCTTTAGAAGCGGGTGACAACATGGCCCAAGCCGGGGAGGACGCGGTGCAACTGATGACGGTGCATGCCGCCAAAGGACTGGAGTTTGATTGCGTGTTCATCACCGGCATGGAAGAGGGCCTGTTCCCGCATGAAAACGCCATGAGCGACCGCGACGGGCTAGAAGAAGAGCGCCGCCTGATGTACGTCGCCATTACCCGCGCGCGCGATCGGCTCTACCTCAGCCATTCGCAAACCCGCATGCTGCACGGCCAGACGCGCTACAACCTGAAAAGCCGTTTTTTTGACGAGTTGCCCGAGGGCAGCCTGAAATTTCTTACCCCTAAGCGCGCGCCCGCGCGCAGCCCCTGGACTGGTAGCAGCACGTCGTCCTGGCAGGCACCGGCTACCGGCCCGCGCATCGAGACCTATAACGCCGGCCCGCCGGTGGCCCGCAAAACCGACCCCGCCCACGGCCTGCGCGTGGGCTTGCAGGTGTTTCACAACAAATTTGGCGAAGGCAAAGTGCTGACGCTGGAAGGCGAGGGCGCCGACGCCCGCGCCCAAATCAGCTTTCCCCGCCACGGCACGAAGTGGCTTGCTTTAAGCGTGGCAAAGTTGACGCCGGTGGAATAGTGCGTCGCCGTCTGCGGCGGTGAACCATGAGGCTGCCGAATCTTTGATCATTGTCAAAGGGAATTATTCGGTGCGCTTGCATGATGCACCCATGACCCACACTATCTCATCCATGCAGCACCACCACGCCATGGTGCATCTTGAGCGTCTTGAAAACATGCTGGCCGATTTGTTGCGTCTGATCAGCGATCAGCGCGGTGGCGAGCGCACGCATAGCGCGGCGGGTGCCCTTACGCAGCTCAAATAGCGGTACACCTGCGACCTAGAATGCCACGATGTGGATGTATGTGCTTCAGGGAATAGGATTCGGCTTTGCTGCGGCTTCGCAGCCGGGGCCGTTTCAAACGTACCTGATATCGCAATCCATCAGTCAGGGCTGGCGCCGCACTTTGCCCTCGGCGCTGGCGCCCTTGCTCAGTGACGGGCCCATCATCGCCTTGTGCTTGCTGGTGCTCTCGCAAGTGCCCGTGTGGATGGAGCAGGTCTTGTATGGCGTCAGTGGCGTGTTCATCTTGTATCTGGCCTGGGGTGCTTTGCGCGCCTGGCGTGCACCCCCGGTGCCGGGTGTGCTGGAGGTGGAAGCGGGCCTGCCTTTGGGCAAAGCGGTGGTGATGAATATGCTCAGCCCGGGCCCGTATATTTTTTGGACCCTGGTGACCGGCCCGATTCTTGTGGCGGGTTGGCGCGAGTCGCCGATGGTTGGACTCTCCTTTCTCGGGGGTTTTTACCTTACGCTGGTGGGCGCTTTGGCCGCGATTGTCTTGGTGTTCGGGCTGGCGGCGCGCTTTGGCGAAGGTATCAAACACGCGATGCTGGGCGTGTCAGCCATCGCTTTGCTGGTGTTTGGCCTCTACCAAATCAGCAAAGCCTTGGGGGTTTTGCAATAAGCGGTCAGAGTTGACTGCTTGCCTGTGCAGTGCCGCCCGCCAAGCACCCAAGACCGATTCAGGCCAAGTGCACGCTGGGGATACTGAAACTGTCGGCGTAGGTGAAGTAAATAGAGCTGAAAAACATGGCCGCCATCACCATCGCTGTGGGATACAGCACCAGGGCTACGGCCTCTTCGCTGCCAAACAAGCCTGCCACTAGCACCACGCCCAGCCCGATGACCATAAAGGCCAGCATCCACACCAGGCTATAGACCGTGAAAGCTCCGATATTGCGTATGCACGCGACCATGCTGAAGAACAGGCTTTTCATCGGACTGAGGTTGTTCCAATAGACCAGTGCCGGCGCGAACCAGAACAACAAGGACAAAGGCATATAAAACAGCAGGGCCACCATCGCGGCAGTTTCAAACGCCGGATCTTGGAAGACCTCGCTGCCCACCGCGCCGCCAAATAAATACATTTGCGCGAACTTGCCGCCATCGGCCAGTGCGGACAGGCCCAGAACACCGACAAAACCCAGCGCATACAACGCGCCCAGAATCAGCATGGCGCGCATCTGCGCGCGCCCGGCACGAAAACCCGCGATCAACACGCTGGGCATGGGGAATTGGCCTTTAAGCGCTTCCTGCGTGGCCACCATCAGACCCAGGGTAGCGCCCGGCAGCAAGGCCAGGGCTAGCACATTGCCTATGACAGGCACGATCGAGATGACCGACATCACCGCCATAAAAATAAAGAACAGGCCGGTCAGTGCCAGCGGCTGACGGAAAAAAGTCCGCATCCCTAGCTTGACCCAGAGGATGCCTTGGCGGGCGGGAACGATATGAAGTTTCATGCAGTGGGGCTGGTGGCGCTAAAGGGGCGCGTGCCAGCTGAGTGGGTGGGCGATACGCTGGCGCAGTATGCGCTCAAAGGGAGCCGGGTCATGGGCTTGGAGCATGGCGGCTTGGCGCGGCAGGTGCAAGTCCCACAAGCGCGAGAGCCAAAAACGCAAGGCAGCCGCGCGCAGCAGGCTAGCAAATACGGCTAGTTCCGCTGCTTCCAGGGGGCGCACATCGGTATAGGCCCGCATAAAGGCGTCGGTACGGGCCGTATCGGCCACACCGTCGGCGGTGTTCACACACCAGTCGTTCAGGCAGATGGCGATATCAAACACCCAGGCGTCATTACCGGCGAAGTAGAAATCAAAAAAGCCCGTGAGTTGGGCGCGGCCCTGGGCGTCGGGCGCAAACATCACGTTGTCGCGGAACAGGTCGGCATGGATGGGCCCGCGTGGCAATGCCGCGTAATCCGCGCTCTGCGCCAGGGCTTCTTGCGTCTGCAACTCGCTTTGCAACAAGGCGCTTTGCTCTGGCGTGACAAAGGGCAGCACTTCAGGCAAGGTGCGCTGCCACCAGTCCAGACCGCGCAAATTGGGCTGCTGCAGGTCAAAGCTGCGCCCGGCCAGATGCATGCGTGCCAGCATAGCGCCTACTTGCGCGCAATGGTCGGTGCCGGGCTGCAACTCGCTTTTGCCGGCCAGCAAACTCACCACAGAACTGGGCCGGCCCTGCAGGCTGTGCAGCAATTGGCCTTGCGCGTTCGCCACCGGGTCGGGCACGGGAATGCCGTGCTGCGCGAGGTGGCGCATCAGGCGCAGGTAAAAAGGCAATTGCTCGGCGCTGAGGCGCTCGAACAAGGTGAGCACATAGCGCGCTTGCGCAGTATCGGCAAAGAAATTGGTGTTTTCAATGCCGCCGGCGCAACCCTGCAAACGGGTCAGCGGCCCCAGCCCCAGGGTGTGGAAAAAGGCATTGGCCTGGTCGAAGGAAACTTGGGTGTAAACCGCCATGAAGCAAACCTGAATAAGAGGCGCAGAGCCCAAAGGCAATGCGGACTTTGCGGACACCAAGGCAGGGGCAGACCCTCTGTGGCATCGGGCGCGATTGTAGGCGGGGCACTTTGGGCTCCATGCCCACAGGCAAAATGGCGTTATGCACCCCACTTCTACCGCTCCCAAGCCCGCGTTGCTGCTAATCGACGGCTCCAGTTATTTGTACCGCGCTTTTCATGCGATGCCCGACCTGCGCGCCGTGCCCGGTGACCCGGCCAGCACCCCCACCGGCGCGCTGCGCGGCATGGTCAACATGATGCAAGCCTTGCGCAAAGAAGTGCCCGCCGCCTATGTGGCCTGCGTGTTTGACGCCAAGGGCCCGACCTTTCGGGACGCGATCTACCCCGCCTACAAAGTCCAGCGCGCGCCCATGCCCGACGATTTGCGTGCGCAAATAGCGCCTATCCACGAAATGGTGCGCCTTTTGGGCATGCAAGTGCTCGATGTGCCGGGCGTCGAGGCCGATGACGTCATTGGCACCTTGGCGGTGCTCGCCGCTGCACGCGGCATGGATGTGGTGGTCAGCAGCGGGGATAAAGACCTGGCGCAATTGGTCAATGAGCGCATCACCATCATCGACACCATGAATGGCAAGCGCCGCGATGTGGCTGGTGTGTTGGAAGAGTTCGGCGTGCCTGCGCATTTGATGCTCGACTACCAAAACCTGGTCGGCGACACCGTGGACAACGTGCCCGGCGTGAGCAAGGTCGGACCCAAAACCGCAGTGAAATGGCTGCAAGAATACGGCAGCTTACAAGGTGTGATCGATAACGCGGCCTCTATCAAAGGCGTGGTCGGCGAGAACCTGCGCAGCGCGTTGGGCTGGCTGCCAACTGCGCGCCAGTTGCTCACCATCAAAACCGATTGCGATCTCTTGGATTGGCTGCCGGCCTTGCCGGAGTTTTCTGATTTGTTCTGCGGCCCAGAGGACCTGGCGGGCTTGCATGCGTTTTACCTGCGCTTTGGCTTTAAGGGTCTGGCATCCACGATGGCCGGGCAAATAGAAAAATCCCTTGCCAAGTCTCAGGCCAGCGGCGCGGACTTGTTTGGCGACATGGCTGCGCCGAGCCAAGCGGGTAATGCAAGTGCTCGGGCACAGGGCGGTGAGCCGGTGCCGTCCTTGCTAGCCCGCGCCACCGAATATGAAACGGTGCTAGACCAGGCCGCGCTGGAGCGCTGGCTGGCGCTTATCGGATCGGCCGAGTTGGTGTCGCTGGACACTGAAACCACCTCCTTGGACGCCATGCGCGCTGAGATTGTGGGCATCAGCCTGAGCGTGGCCGTTGGCACCGCCGCCTACATTCCCCTTGCACATCGCTACCCGGACGCTCCGGCGCAGTTAGATCGCGATGAAGTGCTCTCCCTGCTCAAGCCCTGGCTGCAAGACGCTAGCAAGCACAAGTTGGGGCAGCATGTGAAATACGACCGCCATGTGTTTGCCAACCACGGCATCGAGGTACGCGGCTATGTGCACGACACCATGCTGCAAAGCTATGTGCTCGAAGTGCATAAACCGCACGGCCTGGAAAGCCTGGCCGAGCGCCATTTGGGTCGCAAGGGTCTGAGCTTTGAAGACCTGTGCGGCAAAGGTGCGCAGCAAATCGGCTTTGACCAGGTGGATGTCGCCCGCGCCGGGCAATACGCTTGTGAGGATGCCGACTTGACGCTGGACGTGCACCAGTCCTTGTGGCCGCGCTTACAGATGGACGCCAGTTTGCTATTTATCTACCAGCTGGAAATCGACAGCAGCGAAGCCCTGTACCGCATTGAGCGCAACGGCGTGCTAATTGATGCGCCGACACTGGCCGCACAAAGCCAGCAGTTGGGCGCGCGTATTGGGGAACTGGAGTCCGAGGCCCATGCCCTCGCGGGCCAAGCCTTTAACCTCAGCAGCCCCAAACAAATTGGCGAGATATTTTTTGTCAAACTGGGTTTGCCAGTCGTCAAGAAAACCGCCACTGGTGCACCCAGCACCGACGAGGAAGTGCTGGAAAAGCTGGCCGAAGACTTTCCATTGCCGGCCAAAATTTTGGAACACCGGGGCCTCTCCAAGCTCAAGGGCACCTACACCGACAAGCTGGCGCAACTTGCCCTGCCGCGCACCGGCCGCGTCCACACCCATTACGCACAGGCGGTGGCGGTGACCGGGCGCCTGTCTAGCAATGACCCGAATTTGCAGAATATTCCCATCCGCACGCCCGAGGGCCGTCGCGTGCGCGAAGCCTTTGTCGCGCCCGCGGGTAGCGTCATCGCTAGTGCCGACTACAGCCAGATCGAGTTGCGCATCATGGCGCATATCAGCGGGGACGCGGCGCTTTTGCAGGCCTTTCACCAGGGCTTGGACGTGCACCGTGCCACCGCCGCCGAGGTCTTCGGGCTGGCGCTGGACCAAGTCAGCAGCGAGCAGCGCCGTTACGCCAAGGTGATTAACTTCGGCTTGATTTACGGCATGAGTGCTTACGGCCTGGCGCGCAACCTGGGCATCGACAACACCGCCGCCAAAAACTATATCGAGCGCTACTTCGCCCGTTTTGCTGGCGTAAAGCGCTATATGGACGATACCCGGGCGCAGGCCAAAGCCCAAGGCTATGTGCAAACCGTATTCGGTCGGCGTTTGTATTTGCCGGAAATCAATTCGCCCAACGGCCAGCGCCGCGCCGGGGCCGAGCGCGCCGCCATCAACGCGCCTATGCAAGGCACGGCGGCCGATTTAATCAAGCTCAGCATGGTGCAGGTGCAGCGCGCCCTCGATGCCGGCGGCTACGGTACCCGCATGATCATGCAGGTCCATGATGAATTGGTTTTTGAAGTGCCCCAAGCCGAGGTCGATTGGCTGCGCGCTGAGATACCGCGCATCATGGCAGCGGTGGCTCAGCTCAAAGTGCCGCTACTGGCTGAAGTGGGGCTGGGGCCTAATTGGGATCAGGCGCATTAAAC
>CAMCJY010000085.1 GCA_945875225.1 Comamonas sp. lk
TCCAAGCCGCGCCAGCTGAGGGCCGCCATCAGCGCCATCAAGGCCAGCGCCACCAATAGCTCGATCAGCGTGAAGCCGCGCATGCGCCTGTTATGCGCATCGGCGCGTCTCTGAGCGGTCACTTGCGGCGTGGGAAATAGGTCGGGATGCATATCAGTTGCGGCCCACGATAGTGGTGAGGCGCAGCACCGGCTCGGTACTGCTGCGCACCAGGGCATCGACGCGTACAAAATTGGGGTTGGGCGTGGGCTGCACATCCAGCGCCAGGGTGTAGGTTTGCGTGCCCTGCTGGCACTCCCGGCTGCTTTGACCCACACCGGGCATCTGGCGTGACAAGCGCATTTGGTGCAAGACGTTTTCCGCACACATCTGGCCCAGCAGCACATCGGTCTGGCGCTGCGCCTGCAGCGTTAAAGCGCCGCTGGCTTTCATGCCAGCCATCAGCGTCACGGCCACGATGGTCAAGGCCACCAGCACTTCGATCAGGGTAAAGCCGTGGGCGGGCGCAGCGCGCAGCCTGGGTTCGGCCTTGCAGCGCAATGGGCTCATGGCGCGCGTCCCGTGGTGGCGGGTGCCGCAGCTTCTGCGGGCACGATGGCAAAGGGCCGTACACCGTCGGTAGCGACACGCACGGTGTTAACCGACGTTTGGCCCGAACCCAGAACCACGGCTTGGGGTGGCAGCACCGGCTCCGGGCCCAGGGCCAGGGTAGCCAGCGTAGCCGAGTCAATGCCTGGGTTGCGCGGCAGCACGTCCAGCACCCGGGTGTCTTGGCTGAGCCAGGGCTGCTCAGGTACAGGTTTGTTTAAGCCTTCCAGGGTAAAGCCATGGGGCGTGGCGCGCCAGCGTACCGGGGTGCCTTGCAAGCGGGATTGGGCGCGCGCGTATTCCAACAGGGCGGCCAGACGCTGGCCTTCGCGCTCCAGGGCGATGCCCTGGGTGTCGCGCAAAGTAAAGGCGACCATGCCCGAGGCCAGCGCCACGATCAGCACCACCACCATCAGCTCGATCAGGGTAAAGCCACGCTGCCCTGTAGCGCGAGAGGTGGAGCGGCAGATGTGCCGCTCAGGGCTGCCAGCTGCCGATGTCTGCATTCTTGCCCTCGCCGCCGGACTGACCGTCTGCGCCAAAGGACATCACATCGATTTCCGCCTTGATGCCGGGATTGAGGTAGACATAGGGCTTGCCCCAGGGGTCATTGGGCAACTGGTCCAGGTTTTTCTTCCAATTGGGCGCCATAGGTTCGGCGGTAGGCTTGGTGACTAGCGAGGTCAGACCCTGCTCGGCACTGGGGTAGCGTCCATTGTCCAGGCGGTACATCTTGAGCGACTGCATCAGGTTACTGATATCGGACTTGGCCGCCGTCACCTTGGCGTCGTCCGCCCTATCGAGCACATTGGGCACGATCAAAGCGGCCAGCACGCCGATGATCAGCAAGACCACCATCAGCTCGATCAGGGTGAAGCCGCGTTGGAGCGTTGCGGTCAAGGGACGTGTTGGCTTAAGCATAGGCCGATGGTACGCAAAAAAGAAGTGATTTTGCCTGACAAAAGAGAAACGCCGCAATGTCTTGGAAGACATTGCGGCGCTGGAAGCCCCTAGCTCGTAGTCAGGGCTTGCTGAAGAAGATGTCGTCGATGTAATAGTCCCCGCCGCTTCCCACCATAATGATTTGCGCTATGTTGGCTTTGGTAGTTAGACCTGTAAAGTCGCTCAAATTGATGGAGTAATAGGTCCAGGCATTTTGAGTCGGCGCGGTAAACGTCAATTCGTGCTCTACGTCATCTCCACCTTGGTAGGTTCCGTTAGCACCAAAGTCAACCAACTTCACTTTAAAGCTGGTACCTGTAGAAGCCCATACGGAGATATTGAACTTGGTATAGGTGCTCGCATTAATGGTGGCCGAGGGCTCCAAGCCGGCAAATACCAGACTACCAAGTTTGCGGGCAGTGTTGCCACTGAAAGCCAAATTGTCTCCGGAGCTCGGGTTTGACCAGCTGGTGGGGAAGGGACCTGTAGCCACTGGTGTGTACGTATCGCTGAACACCGCAATGACTTTCAGCGCTGCTACGGTCGGAACATTTGCAGCTGCGGTGGGTGCAGCGGGAGCCGTCATACATGTTTGAGAAACACCGGAAGTTCCAATGAAAGTCAAGTCGTCCACATACATGGTCGAGGCGGCGGTATTTCCATAGTCTGGGAACACACTGGCCTTGTTCAAGGTATCTGTCGCGGTCCAAGACCTGGTTGGATTTCCGCCGTTCGTTGCTGGGCTAGCAAAATTAAAGGTAAGCGTTTGCCAGGTATTGGCAGCTGTAACGGTGGCGTCGGTTTCTACTGTAATGGCGTTATTGGAAGCATCTTCAAGTTTCAATCGCACCACTTTGTTAGCTAGCGTTGAGTAGACCTTCATAGACATGGTCATCTTTCCCGCACTCAACGGGATTACCGGCAGGCTGAACGTTGGATAAGCGCACTTGGATATGGTCGCACCCGCCCAAGTATCAGAGCCAGCCGACTTCACTAGTTTTGCTACTTTATTGGTTGAAACAGCTGGGTCTGTCTCAATCGTCGCGGCCATCGTGCCCGCCGACGAGAAAGCTGTCAGCGTCGGGGCCGTGGTTTCATCAAATGTCAGGAACGCGGTGGTGGGCACGGTAACGGTAACGGTGAGCGTGTTGGATGAAGTCGCCTGCGCGAAAGAACTACCGTCTGCAGCTTTTGTAGCGGTAACTGAACATGTGGCGACGCTAGCAGGTGCAGTGAGCACCGCGGCGCTGACAGTACAGCCGCCAGCAGTAACTTGGTACGTTACCGCACCAGCACCACTTCCACCCGTGGTGCTGAGGTTCGTTGTTCCACCAGCACTCAGGCTGGTGGACGCCGCCGCAACCGTTAATGCCGCCTGCGGCGCACGGACCGTCACGGTCAAAGCCGATGAGGTAATTGCTGAGTAAGTCGAGTCAGCAGCCTTAGTCGCGGTTACCGAGCAAGCGCCACCGGTCGATGCGGCAGTCACAGTCGTGCCACTGACCGTACAAGCCCCAGTCGCGTTGTAGGTAGTGGCGCCTGTGCCGCTACCACCAGAAACGCTCAGCAGGGTAGTGGCAGACGGGTCCAAAGTGGTCGAGGCCGCTGTAACCGTCAATGCGGCCTGTGCAGTTGGCGTTGGCGTGGAACTGCTTCCCCCACCGCAAGCCGAAAGAATCAATGCGGACGCGGCAGCGCCGGCCAGCAGGGTGAATGAGTTATGCGAGATTTGCACGATGTTGCCTCCTATGGCGTTTGAGAAAGAGATGGACTTGCGCTCAATTATTGAAAGCGCAGTCTGAAAGCGCTTTCACGAATGTTACGGTTTGTTGAAAGGGCTTGCAAGATCTTTTTCCTAGGGGTTTCCCTAGGTTTTGTGGGTTTTTTTGCAAAGTTGTGTTCAAAGGCGCGGCCAAAGAGCGTTTCACGGCTTGCTGTAGTAAATCTGGTCCACCAATGCGCTAAAGGCTGGCGTGCCGCCTACGGCCTCGATGCTGAAGGGGATGGTGACCGGCCCTTGGGCGGCGGCGCCGAACTCGGTCAGGGGAATGGTGATGTCTTGCCAGGCAGTGGTGGGCTGGAGTTTGGGCGCCAGCGCGACGGAGCCCACACTGCCGGTGCCCGCGATACGCACCCGCACAAACTGCGCGGCGCTTGCAGTTTTGATTTTGAAGTGCAGTTGGGTGTAGGCGCTCAGGTCCTGGCTGGCTCCCAAAATTTGCCAGCCGGCGCCATCGCGGCTCAAGTTAAAGCTGATGGCGCGGCTGCCCTCAAAAGCGTCGGCCTGCACTTCCTGCGCCACGCCGCCAACATAGACCTGCGGCGCGGTGATGCCGCCCCAGGTGCCCGCGTAAGGGATGTCGGCATACACGCCTAGGGTGGCCGGCACGGTCGTCGCGCCGCCGCCTGTCGGGGTGCTGGCGACGGGTACGGGGAAAGGCACTGTTGTCTGCGTGGGGTAGCTGCCTGTGCTGCCGCTGGTGCTCCAGGGCATGCTGAGGTAGGAGTCAAAGTCGTTGCCATTGACCACCAAGGTGAGCGCAGGCCCGCTGAGTTTGCTCAGTTCCAAGCGGATGGTCTCGTTACTGAGCGTTTGGGCGGCAATGCCGGTGAAGTTAAAGCGGGTGCTGTGGTTGCCGCTGCCGCTGGTAAACGGGTCGGCCTGGGCCTGACCGAGCAGGGTTTCCGTGCCGTCGGCGCGGCGGCGGTAGATGCGCGCGCGCACCGGGGCAGTGGCGGAGACGGCCAGCGTCCACACTTGGGCTGCCCAAGCCCCGGCATCAAAGCTGCCACTCAGATAGGGGGTGTACCAAGACAAAGCGGTTTCGGCCAAGGTGACTCGTGGTTGCGCACCCGTGGCAGTGCCGGCGGCGGCGGAGAGTTTGGGGTCGGCGCCCAAATGCCATACCGAGGGCAGGCCCGCCGCGCTGCCTTTGGCGGGCCAGGCGCGGGTGTAATGGCGCACATAGTCGATGGCATAGGTTTGCGGAAAAACCGTAGTGCTATTGGCCCAGCCGCCCCAATTGCCGCCCACGGCCAGGTTCAGCAAAATGAAGTAGGGCTTGTGAAAAGCCTCCATCTCCGGCGTGATCAGCCGGGTGCCAAAGGCCACGTCGTCGATATACCAGGTGAAACTTTGCGGCGTCCAGTCCATGCGGTACACGTGGAAATCATCAGAGAGTTTGGCGGCATTGCGGTAGCCGATGCTCAAGGCCGGGTTGTAGTTGGCGGCATTGAGGTAGTGCAAGGTGCCGTAGGTGGTGTAGTCGCTGGCGTTGCCGGTAGCGCCGCCTATCATTTCCATGATGTCGATTTCGCCGCATGCAGGCCAGTTGACGTTGCCGCCGTACAGGCCCCAGGAGTTGCAGCTATTGCCCAACAGCCAGAAGGCCGACCACATGCCTTGGGTGGATGGCAGTTTGGCGCGCATTTCGAAGCGCCCATAGGTAAAGCTTTTTTTCTGTGAGGTTTGAATGCGCGCGGAGGTGTAAGGCGCGTCGCCCGCGACTTCTCTTTTGGCAGTGATGGTGAGCAAGCCGTCAGCGACAACGGCGTTTTGCGCTTTGTAGTACTGCGATTCGCTATTGCCCCAACCGCCTGAGCCAAGATCCGCCGTCCAGACCGTGCTGTCCAGGCTATTGCCGTTGAACTCGTCGCTCCAGTCCAGTACCCAGTCGTCTGCTGGGGTCGTCGGAACATTGGGGCCTGCTGGCTGTACGTCTGTGGGCGGCGGCGTTTGCTGCTCATTAGGCGTGGGCAGATTAGCCACAGCGGTGGTGCCACCGCCGCATGCGGTCAAGAGCGTCAGGCTGAGACAAAGCGCGACTAGGGCGCTTTGGGGGTGCAATGTCATTCCATGCTTTCTTGAATGGTTACAAGGGCTGCCCCGCTGACAGTCCATGATGGGTCCCTAGGCCAGCCCTCGTTGGCATGGCGGACTACTGCGTACTGCCCAAGCTGCGTGGCGCCACCTGCAGGCTTTTACCGTCGCTAAACAGCACCGCCAAAGGCTGCGCGCTGGGGTTGTAGGCGAGGTAGGTTTTGCTACCGTCTGAGCGTTGAAACACGCTGTAAAGCGTGGTGTTGGCGGTAGTCTCAAAGTCGGGCGTGCCCATGGTTTGCAGGCTGAGCATCCAGTGCAGCGCGTGGCTGCGGGTGTCGCCCAACTCAAAAGAGCCCCATCGGTCCCACATGGCCAATGCGGCCTGCGGGTCGGCGGTGGCCATGTACTTGGCAAACAGGTCTTGCCAGATGTCTATGGGCTTGGCGACTTTGCCGCGCGCGGCATAGACTTCGGTCTCCGGCTTGAGGGTAGCCAGGCTGCGTTTGACAAAAGCGGCATCGCGCCCCAGGTAGGTGGACGCGGTGGTGATGGGAAGCAGATTGATGCCTTTAATCTGGCGCGGCTCGTCAATCCACCAGGTGTTGTGCGTGTACTTGCCACCAAACAGCATGCTGGTTTCCACGTTTTTGTATTCGGGCGGAAAGACTAGGTGGTGGATGTCAAACCAGTAGTAGTTGATGGCCTCGATCTCGGAGGTGTAGAGGTAGATGCCCAGGTCACGCAATGCCTTGTCGCCGGTGACTTCGGCCCACAAAATCAGCCCTACCCAGGCGTTGACTGCTTCGGAAGATGACTCTTGGTTATTGCCGAATGGCCCCAGGCCGATGCCAGACGCCCAGGAGTGACCTTCGTAGGGGTCAAAGTTGCGCACAAAAGGAAAGTCTGCGGCGCCCCGACGCGGGGTGGCGATGTCGGCAATGAGCAAGTCCACCATGCCGCCCCACTGCGCTTTGGACGCCCATTGCGGGTCGCGCAGCGCGATTTCGGCCATGGTGCGTATCCAGTAGCCGTAGTGGAAATGGTGGTCGTTCATTTGCTCGACCGCAAAATATTCCTCAGGGTAGGACGCGACCGTGCCTTGCGCTTTGTCGTAGTGAAAATAGGTTTTGCTGTCCTTACCGGAAAACCATTGCTCGATGCGCGTTTTCATATGCTTGAGCAATTGGTCGCGCGCCTCCAGGTCGCCTTGTTGTTCGACCACATCCATCAGCTTGGAAATACGCTGCAAGCCTTTGCCTTGCCAATAAGGGCCGACGCCTATTTCCAGCATCATGCGCCTGGCATTGCGCACATCGGTTTTCATCAGGTCGCGCAATTCGGCGCTGCGGGTTTGCTCGGGCAGACCAGGCCAAAAAGGCACGAAGCCGTTGTAGGTGCGCGTTAGCTCAAATTGATTGGCGGCCAGCAGCTTGATGGGGCCGCGCAGGGTTTCGAATGCGAGGCCGAGCTTGCCTTGCAAGGCGCTGTTGTTGTGCCACTGGTGCGGGAACAAGCCCAGCAGCGGTGGCACATCCGGGCCTTCCATGTTGCGCGCCGTGGCGACAAAGGTGCTGCGCACGCGGCTGGCGGCTTCGTCAAACTGCCAGTCCACCCGGGTGTCCTGCAAAAACGCAAAGGCATGGCGGGTACAGAAGTCCAAGGTGGTGGCGCTGTCGTCGGGCAGCGCAGCGGCAGACGCATAGCCTTTGCCTTCGGGCAAGTGGCCTATCCATTCGGTACCCGAGACTTGCTCCCAACGCACACCGCTGGGGCCATACAAAGCATAGGACTTGCCCCTGAGGCGCAGAGCCAAAACCCGTGCATCCGCATGCGGCACGCGGGTGGCGGCAAAGGGCAATTGCAGGCGCACATTGCCTTTGGGGATTTGCAGCGACACAAAGGGGCTGCCGTGGGCCACGGTGGCCGTCATGGCGGCATCGTTAGGGCCCCAGGCGATGTCGATGGCCCAGTCGCTGGAATTAGCCAGCTTGGGGCGCTCTAGCGTGACGCCGGTGGGCGAGAGCAGCAAGCCGTCCTTGTGCGGGTAGTGGATTTCTACATCGCGCCGCTCGGTGGGCACCACGGTTTTGCTAGGCAACGCAAACTCGATGCCGGCACTGCTGGGCAAAACAGTTAAGGGGTGGGCAAACAAGACCTCGGGCTTGTCGCTATAGACCAGGGCCGAATACCACTGGTTGCTAGGCGCGGCGCGCTTGAGCATGGCGGGCGTGCGGTAAGGCGCGGCGGGCACCACCCG
>CAMCJY010000086.1 GCA_945875225.1 Comamonas sp. lk
CCTGGCGGTGTGGGAACACCTGATGGAAGCGGGCAAGCCTTGGCAACTGCGGCCTTACGGGCTGGAGGCGCGGCGTATCGCGCCTGCGGCATTGCCGGCCTCGGATGTGTTTCAGGACGACCACGGCATTGCCCTTGGCTCTGTGGTCAGCGTCGCCGCTGAGACCTTCGGGCAGGAGCCCACCCAAGGCGTTCTGCTGGCGGCAACCCGCACGCGCTACACCTTGCGGCGCGAAGATACCCGCGCGGGCACGGTGCATGTGCACTTTCCGCGCATTGGTTATGTGCTGCGCACCGTTGCCGTATAAATATTTAACTTCACGGATAGGACACCTTGGCATGATTTCGGATTTTCGCAATAAGACAGCGGTACTCACCGGTGCGGGTTCTGGCTTTGGCTTGGAGTGCGCACGCATAGGCGCCAATCTGGGCATGCACTTGGTGCTGGCCGATGTACAGCAAGACGCGCTGGACCGCGCTGTGGCTGAGATGCAGGCTGCGGGCGCGCAAGTGCTGGGTATGCGGGTGGACGTGTCTAAGGCCGACCAGATCGAAGCCCTGGGCGCTGCCACGCTGGCGCGTTTTGGCGCGCCGCACTTGGTCTTTAACAACGCCGGTGTCGGCTCGGGCGGCTTGATCTGGGAAAACAGCTTGCAAGACTGGGAATGGGTCATCGGCGTCAACCTGATGGGCGTGGCCCACGGCATACGCGTCTTTACCCCCATGATGCTGGCCGCCGCCGAAAACGACGCTGCTTTTCAGGGACATATCGTCAACACCGCCAGTATGGCCGGACTGCTCAACGCCCCCAATATGGGAATTTACAACGTCAGCAAACACGCCGTGGTCAGCATGAGCGAAACCCTGTACCAGGATTTGGCATTGGTGACCGACCAGATCAGCGCCAGCGTGCTGTGCCCCTTCTTTGTGCCCACCGGCATCAGCGAAAGCCACCGAAATCGGCCCGAGGGCACGCAAGCTTCGCGCCCCACGCGCAGCCAGCTGATCAGTCAGGCCATGAGCGACAAAGCCGTCAGCAGCGGCAAGGTGTCAGCCGCCGAAGTGGCGCAAAAGGTGTTTGACGCCGTGGCCGCCAACCAGTTTTACATCTACAGCCACGCCAAATCTATCGGCTCGGTGCAGGTGCGCATGGAGGACATATTGCTCTCGCGCAACCCCACCGATCCGTTTGCGCACAAGCCCGAATTGGGCGTAGATCTGCGAAAAGCACTGCGCGGCTAAGCGGCGGGCGGGGCAATTCGAAAAAAGTGGTCAAATATGCCATCTCATTTTTTATTCATCAGGAAAGATTCTCATGGGCAATTCCATCGTTACCGAAGCAGACCGTAAAGCTACCCCCGCACCCAAACCACCGGCCGGCATGAGCTCGCGCACCGGTGGCCACGGCCAGCGCGTCAGCCTGGAGCGCGGTGTCTCTACCCGCAGCAAGAAAAACCCAGGCAAGCGCGCTAAAAAAGGCGGCTAAAGCCGGCACTGTTGCGCGCAGTCTGCCAATATCCCGTGCCAATGGGCTGAAAGAACCACCTGCGGGAAACTGGGGTGGTATTTTTTTGGCTTAGGTTGATGCAAGCGCCGGGTAATCACTCGTTGACCATTACCAGTTTGCCCATCACAGCGCGCGAGCCCATGTGGGCGTAGGCGGCTTTGAGTTCGGACATGGGCATGGTGCGGTCGATGACCGGTTTTATCTTGCCTTGGGCGTACCACTGGGCCAGTTCTGCCATGGCGGCCATACTTTTTTGCGGTTCGCGCTTGGTGAAGTCGCCCCAGAAAACGCCCACGATGGACGCGCCTTTGAGCAGCGCCAGATTCAGGGGCAGGGCGGGGATGGGGCCTGCGGCAAAGCCAATGACCAGGTAGCGTCCGCGCCAGGCAATGGAGCGAAAGGCCGGTTCGGCAAAGTCGCCACCCACGGGGTCGTAAATCACGTCCGGGCCTTTGCCGTCGGTCAGGGTTTTGATGGCTTCGCGCAGGTTTTCTGTGCTGTAGTTGATGGTTTCGTCGGCGCCAATGCTGCGGCACAGGGTGCATTTTTCATCGGTGGAGGCGGCGGCGATCACGCGCGCCCCGGCGGCTTTGGCGATTTGGATGGCCGCGGTGCCCACGCCGCCAGCCGCGCCTAGTACCAGCACGGTCTCACCGGCTTTGAGCGCAGCGCGGTCTATCAGCGCGTGGTGCGAGGTAGCGTAAATCATGATGAAGGCGGCAGCGTCCACCATCGGAAACCCGGGCGGCAGCGGCATGCACAGCATGGCCGGTGCAATCGTGTGGGTGCCAAAGCCGCCGGTGCCGCTTAGGCAAGCGACTGCCTGGCCAACCTTCAGGTGTTTGACGCCTTCGCCAACGGCTTCGACAGTGCCTGCGTACTCTGAGCCGGGCACAAAAGGCAGCGGCGGCTTCATCTGGTATTTGTTTTGCACGATCAGCAAGTCAGGAAAGTTCAGACTGGCGGCTTCTATGCGCACCAGCACTTCACCCGCCTTCGGGCTGGGCGTGGGCAGTTCTTTCCAGGTCAGGGCATCGACACCGATGGGGTTTTCGCAAAGCCAAGCGTGCATACAAATTTCTCCAATAAAAGACCGATGATAGAGGGCAGGGCTGCAAGCGCACCCAAGGACCTTGTCCCTCGCGCGACGGCAGTGTTTGGGCATGCGCTAGGTGGCGGCGGCAACTACCCGCACCAAGGCAGCGTGTCAAGGCGGACACCTACAATCGGTCATCCATGAAAATACTTATTTCCAACGACGACGGCTACTTGGCGCCAGGCCTGCTCGCTTTGTACGAAGCGCTGAAAGATATCGCCCAAGTCGAGGTGATCGCGCCCGAAGTGAACAACAGCGCCAAGTCCAACGCCTTGACCTTGAATGCGCCACTGTACGTTCATCGCGCAGCTAACGGCTTTCGCTATGTGAACGGCACACCGGCTGACTGCGTGCACATTGCGCTGTCGGGTTTGCTGGACTACCGTCCCGACTTGGTGGTATCGGGTATCAACAACGGTGCCAATATGGGTGACGACACCATCTACTCCGGTACCGTGGGCGCGGCCATGGAGGGATATCTTTTTGGCATACCCGCCATCGCCTTTTCGCAGGTGGACAAGGACTGGGTGGAGTTGCCCTGTGCCGCGCGCAAAGCCCGCGAGTTGGTGCTGTCGATGCAGGCGAACAAGCTCATCACCCATACGCCCTGGTTGCTGAACGTGAATATTCCCAACCGGCCCTACGCGGATATCGGCAACGCCAAGCTGTGTCGACTGGGCAAGCGCCACGCGGCTGAGCCGGTCATCACCCAAAAAAGCCCGCGCGGTGAGACCATGTACTGGATTGGCGCAGCAGGCCCGGCCAAAGACGAAGCGCCGGGCACGGACTTTCATGCGACCCAGCAAGGGCATATGGCGATCACGCCTTTGTCGGTGGATCTGACCGATCACCAAGCCTTGAGCTATTGGGCGCAAAGCATGGCGCTCATGGGTGGCGCATGAAAGAGCGGCCCAGCTTTCCGGCACGGATGCCGGCCAGCATGCCGGCAAAAATAGCCAAGCCCAGCTCGGCGCTTAATCTTCCGCAAGGCCTGGGCATGGATTCCAGCGCAGTCCGCCGGCGCATGGTGGAAAAGCTGATGGCCCAGGGGCTCAGTGACCTCTTGGTACAGCAGGCCATGGGCGCAGTGGAGCGCCACCGTTTTGTCGATAGCGGACTGGCCAACCAGGCCTACGAGGACACCAGCTTGCCCATCGGGCTGGGACAGACTATTTCCAAACCCAGCGTAGTGGCGCGCATGATCGAGCTGTTGCGCAAAGGTGTGGACGGGCGCTTGGGCCGGGTGCTGGAAATTGGCACCGGCTGTGGCTACCAGGCGGCGGTGCTCAGCCAGTTGGCGACCGAGGTCTATAGCATCGAACGCTTGCGCGGACTGCACGATAAGGCGCGCGAGAACCTGCGTCCTTTGCGACTGGCGACAGTGCATCTGCTGTTTGGCGATGGCATGCTGGGCTTCGCGGCAGGCGCGCCCTATGCGGCCATCATCGCAGCGGCGGGGGGCGAAGCGATCCCACAGGCCTGGATTGACCAGTTGGCGGTCGGCGGGCGTTTAATTGCGCCGGTGGTAGGTGGGACCAACGGTCAGTCGCTGGTGGTGCTGGACAAGACAGCCCAGGGCGTGCGCCAGACGGTGCTGGAGGCGGTCCACTTCGTGCCCTTAAAATCCGGCGTGGCGTAGCGCCAAAAAAAGGGAATAAAAATATGAATATCAAAGACTTGCAGAATAAAGTTAAGGTCTATTCTTGGCCCATGATGGGCCTAAGCTTGGTACTTTTGTCTGCCTGTGGCAGTCAGCAGCTGCGACCCGCGCCGGTGGAAGACCGCAACGCGCCAGCGGTCCAAAAAAATGCCGCTGAGCGCGCACCGGCTTCCAAGGTCGGCCATTCGGGACCTGGCGCCGCCGAGCCATCTGCAGCACCCCAGGCTACCGGCGCGGCGCCTGGTGCGGAAAATGCGGGCAAGCCGGGTTATTACACCGTCAAACAGGGAGACACGCTTGCGCGTATCGGCTTGGAGGCGGGGCAAAACTACCGTGATATTGCGCGCTGGAATAACCTGGACAACCCGAATCGGATCGAGACCGGACAAGTGCTGCGCATCATCCCGCCAGGCGCTTCGGAGGAGGCGGTGGTGGCGCGTCCAGTGGCCGCTTCCAAAATTTCGGCAGCGCCGCTCCCCGCAGCAGGCAAACCCGCGCAGGCAGCCAGCGCGCCTGGCGCGGCGGTGATTTCGCCGGCTGCGCCTGCCAGCGCGCCCGCGGTGCTTGCTACACCGGCTACGGTCATTGAAGATGATATGTCGTTTATCTGGCCGGTGCGCGGCGATATCGTGGCCACGTTTGACGAAGCCAAAAACCGCAAAGGTTTAGATATCGGTGGCGTCGCCGGTACCCCCATACTGGCCGCGGCCGAAGGCAAAGTGGTGTATGCCGGCTCCGGTCTGCGGGGCTACGGTAACCTGATCATCGTGAAACACAGCGCCACCTACCTTACGGCCTATGCCCACAACCAGACCTTGCTGGTCAAAGAAGAACAGCTCGTCAAGCAGGGCCAGAAAATCGCCGAAATGGGCAATAGCGATGCAGACCAGGTGAAACTGCATTTTGAAGTGCGCAAAATGGGTAAGCCGGTGGATCCGGCTAAGTACCTGCCGATTCGCTAACACGGCGCTGGCCCTTGCCAGCGCTCAAACGGGTTGATATTGATGTCTCAAACCAAGGCGCCAGCGCCTGCGAGTCCATCCATGGGAATGGCTAGCGCACAGACAAGCGCTGTTCCCAAGCATCTGCTGGATCCGGCGCAGATTGCCGCAGCGCTTGGCTTACAAGAACATTTGACGGTGCTCAGCCTGGACCTCGAAGGCCAGGGGGTGGCCCACCGCGCCGATGGCAAGGTGGTGTTTATTGACGGAGCCTTACCCTATGAGGTGGTCAGCGCCCGCATCCATCGCAGCAAGTCCAGCTTTGACAAAGGCACGCTCACTGAGGTGCATCGTGAGTCGTCTCAGCGGGTGGTACCGCACTGCCCGCATTTTGGCCTGCACGAAGGCGCCTGCGGGGGCTGCAAGATGCAGCATTTGCATCCGGCGGCGCAAGTGGCGGTCAAGCAAAGAGCTTTGGAAGACCAATTTCACCACATTGGTAAATTGCGCCCTGATCGCATACTGCGCGCGATTGAAGGTCCGGCCTGGGCCTACCGTTACCGCGCCCGCTTGTCGGTGCGCTTCGTGCGTAAAAAAGGTGCGGTGTTGATTGGTTTTCACGAGCGCAAAAGCCATTTTGTGGCGGACATGAAGCGCTGCCCGGTGTTGCCACACCATGTCAGTGACATGCTCTTGCCCCTGCGCGACTTAATCGCGGGCATGGACGCAGTTCAGCATATTCCCCAAATTGAGCTGGCCATTGGAGACCGCGGTGGACCTGCCAGCGTCGAAAAACAGGGCGATGTGACGGCGCTGGTTTTGCGGCATCTGCTGCCGCTCAGCGATGCCGACCGCGATAGATTGCGCGCCTTTGCATCGGACAGGCCAGGCCTTCAATGGTGGCTACAAGCCAAGGGCCCCGATACGATTGCCTTGCTAGACCCTGCCGACGAAGCGCGCACTGGCGCGCTGGCTTACAGCTTGCCCGATTTCGGCATCACCATGCCATTTCGCCCTACGGATTTCACCCAGGTCAATCCGTATATCAATCGGGTTTTAGTGGCGCGCGCACTGTCGCTATTGGCGGTGCAAAAAAACGAGCGGGTGATTGATTGGTTTTGTGGTCTGGGCAATTTCACGCTGCCCCTGGCCACCCTGGCGCGCGAGGTACTAGGCGTGGAGGGCGCCGAGTCCTTGGTGGCGCGATCACGCGACAACTACCGGATGAATCAAGCGGCTCGGGGACCTTCACAAGCGCTTGCGACGACACGCTTTGTGGCGCGCAATTTGTTCGAAATCGACAGCGCGGCCTTGCGGGCCGATGGCGTGGCAGACAAATGGCTGGTAGACCCGCCGCGCGAGGGTGCGTTTGCCCTGGTGCAGTCTTTGGTCGCCCTCATGCAAGAAGCGCAAAGTGCAGACCCTTGGATACCCCCGCGACGGATTGTGTATGTCAGTTGCAACCCCGCCACCTTGGCCCGCGATGCTGCGGTATTGGTAAGCCAGGGCGGCTACCGCTGCACAGCAGTCGGTGTGGTCAATATGTTTGCCCACACCGCGCACGTCGAAAGCATTGCGGTATTTGATTTAGAGGGTGCTTAGCCCTTTGCTAGCGCCGCTGCAACACCCACACGCCGATGTTGCGGTCGGCAGGATGCAGCACCAGGGCTTTGGCCGCCCACTGCTCCGTGTCAATTTGGGGCGGTAAAGATTGATTCGAACCTGGCGCAATCAGTAGCCAGGGGCAGTCATTGCTTAATGTGGGGGCGCTGATAGGCAAATTGCCGATCCAGCGCAAGGCTGCAATTTCGCCAATATTTAATTGTTCGCTACGCACGCAGCCCGGTGCGCTGACCTGCCGGGCCACCAGGGTCACCCAGCGATCGTAGCTTTGGGTGTAGTCAAACAAGGAAATGCCCATGCTCATCATCAGCGTCCAGCACCAGGCGATACCGCCAGCGGGTAGCACCAGGCTGCGCCAAAGTTCACGCCGGTGGCGCCCCACCCGCCAATGCACGAGCCTGCCCCAGGCGAGGGTGGAGGTACATGCAATACACAAAGCAAACCAAGAAAATTGCGCCTCAAAACCTGGCGCCAGCCGAGCAATATTGATCGCTGGATTGGCCGGAATACCGGTAAACATGGCGATAAAGTGCACCCACAATACAAGGCCCCAACCGGTAAAAAATAATAGCGTGAACCAGTCGATGACGGAGGCCACCTGGCGCTTCAGCGTAGGCAGGGCAAAGGCCGCCAAACTCGATAGGGCGGGCAAGGCCAGTAGCAAGGTGCGTTCCGAAGAATGCATGCACCAGCTGGCGACCAGTACGGTAATCAC
>CAMCJY010000087.1 GCA_945875225.1 Comamonas sp. lk
TGGTTCCCAAAAATGAGGTTTTTCTGCTGAAGGACGCGCGACGTTTTGTCCGGACGTGATGATGCAGTGCGGCTCTGTATCACGTCATCAACATGCCGGCTACGTCAGCAGCAAATCGAACGGCTAATGCGTAAGTAGAAATCTATGATATCGTGATATCATAAAGATTCATCTCAGGAGATTTTCGTGGCACAAATGATCGTACGCAATATTGATGATGGCGTGAAAAGTGAACTCAAGGCGCGAGCCAGTTTGCATGGTTGGAGCATGGAAGAGGAGGTGCGCCAAATCCTGCAACAGGCAGTCAATGAGCCGGCCCAAGCGCGGCCCAAGCTCGGCACACGCATTGCTGCGCGCTTTGCGGACCTAGGCCTGGTTTCGCCCTTGCCAGAGTTGCGTGGGCAAACCATTGAACCCATGGCCCTCAGTGAATGATCATCTTAGACACCAACGTTTTGTCTGCCTTGATGCAGCAGCAGCCCGACCCGCGGGTGGTGGCTTGGTTGGACGACCAGCCCGCTGAGTCCATATGGCTTAGCAGCATCACGCTGTTTGAAGCCCGCTACGGCTTGGCGCTGCTACCAGCTGGACGGCGTAAAGACGTGATGGAACAACGCTTTGAAGCACTGGTGCAAGACGACTTGCAAAACCGCGTGCTACTTTTTGACATCCATGCCGCCGCGCACGCAGCACAGTTGGCCGCAGATCGCAAAAACCGTGGCCGCCCCGTGGACATGCGTTACACCTTCATTGCCGGTATCGCCTTAGCAAGACGCGCCACCCTGGCCACACGAAATGTGCGGCATTTTGACGATTTGTCGGTTCCAGTGGTTAATCCCTGGCCTGATCAATGAAACCATTCAGGGGGATCCGGTCAAGAGATGCTAGACCGCCCGGAATCTGACAACCCGGAACTGCGCCTTTTTTTGGTCAAAAATGGCGCAGTTCGGCAAACTGCGCCAAAATTGCGCCACCCCAAATCTCAAACTGCGCCAACACCATCATGTCTTCTGCCACTGACTTACTGAGCAGCATGCAGAACTCCGACGCCTGCATGAGGGTGTCCTGGCGCGCTATGGTTTGCGACCGTCAGCGTACGCGGCGCGGAAGGCGCTGCATGGGCATTGATTAACGCGAGTTCAAATCCGTAAACCACCATTGAACCGCCTGCTTGGGATGGCGGTACCAGTGAACAAGCTACCGCGCTAAACGCCGCCGCGACCGCAACAAACACACCACAATCCCCACATTGAGCATATTCCAAGCCACGCCGTTTAAAAACGCAGCGTGGTAGGAACCGGTCAGGTCAAACACCTTGCCTGACATCCATCCCCCGGTGGCCATGCCTAGCATGGTGAACATAATCACCGTCCCCACCCGCGCGCCGATTTGCGTGGGCGCAAAATTTTCCCTAACAATCAGCGTGTAAGACGGCACGATGCCGCCCTGGAACAGGCCGAACAAGGCAGACACCAGGTAGAGCGAGACCAGTCCGTCAAAGGGCAAAAACATGAGCAGTGCGGTGGCTTGCAAGACCGAGCCCAGCAGCAGCGTGCGCAGCGCGCCTATGCGGTCGCAAATGACGCCAGACACCAAACGGCTGACGATGCCGCAGGCCAGCATTAGCGAGAGCATTTCGGCACCACGCGCTGCGCCATACCCCAGGTCGGCGCAATAGGCCACGATATGCACTTGCGGCATAGCCATGGCAATGCAGCAGCTAAAGCCCGCCACGCACAAAAGCACCGTGCCGCGTGCGGGCGACAAGCCAAAGGGCAGTTCGCGGGCCTGCGCGTCCACGCTAACACCCGGCACGATGACTACGGCAGCCGGTCTGCGGCGCAGCAGCGGCGCCAGCATCAGCATGCACACCGCGCAAAACAGGCCCACACCCATATACGCCTGCCGCCAGCCCAAGGTCTCGATAAAGTGCTGCATCACCGGTGGCCAAATCGTGCCCGACAGGTAATTGCCACTGGCGCAAATCGCTACCGCCACGCCGCGCCGCTTTGCGAACCAGAGCGCGGTGTCGGCCATCAAAGGTGCAAACGCAATCGAACTGCCCAGCAGGCCGATCAGCACACCGTGCGCCAGCGCAAACCCGAGGATGCTGGTGGACGTAGAAGCCAGCACAAAGCCCAATCCCATGGCGCAGGCGGCGAATACCAAGGGTCGGAACAAGCCGTACTTGTCCGCCATACGGCCCATCAAAATGCCGCCGACGCCAAAGCCAATCA
This sequence comes from Comamonas sp. lk, assembly GCA_945875225.1. Taxonomy (GTDB): domain Bacteria; phylum Pseudomonadota; class Gammaproteobacteria; order Burkholderiales; family Burkholderiaceae_C; genus Allorhodoferax. The sequence continues at coordinate 2,238 of CAMCJY010000087.1, forward strand.
TCAGCAAGGTATAGGGCAGGGCGGACTCGGCGCGGCCGATGCCAAATTCGGCTTGCACGGCGGGAATAATCACCGGCACCACCCACATGCCCAGATTGCCCAAGGTCATCATCAACAGGCATATGCCCAGGCGGAACCAGGCATAGCGCGAATCGACTAAATCATCGTTCGCGGCGACCAAGGGCGTGGCCGGGTCGTCGTTCAGGGAAGGGAGAGGCAGGGTCACGCGCCATTATGGTGCAGCGTTGTCACCGTTCAAATGCTGCCTGCGATTCAAATTCTTATGGATCACCCTGTCGTGGCGTTCAGCGCTATGGCGCTGTAATGCAGCGCTCTTTTTGTGCACTAAGCCCCGTGTTCACTAATTCGAGTAAAAAACGTATTCGTCCCCAGCGCTAATTTTTTGCTTTAGGTTTTTGTCAATCGCAATCGGTCCTGCGCCCAGTGAAGGCCACAAGGGCTTGCTTTGGGCTTTGTCCCAGACCATTAAATCAGTCTTCATGCGGGCCACGCGTTCGGGCTCGGCCGCAGCCAGATTGTTCTTTTCGGTGGGGTCTTTGGCCAGGTCAAACAGCCAGTCCTTTTTCGGTTGCTCGGAGACTTGCAACTTCCAGTCTCCCGATCGCACTACCCGGTAGGTATCGGTGCGCCAGAAAATATTTTCGTGCGGGCGCCCGCTGGCTTTTCCTTGCGCAAAGGGCAGCAGATTCACGCCATCGATGGGCCGGTCTTTGGGTTCTGCTACCCCGGCCGCAGCCGCAGCGGTCGAGAAAATATCAAAGTGATTGACGGGCGCGCTCACTTGCGTGCCTTTGGGGATGCCCGCTGGCCAGCGCATGAAGAAAGGCACATGGATGCCGCCTTCAAAGAAGGTGGCTTTCCAGCCGCGGTAGGGGGAATTGATGCCGTCCAAACCAATGTAATGCGCGCCGCCGTTGTCGGTGGTAAAAATCACCAGTGTGTTGTCATCGACGCCCTGGTCTTTGAGCGACTGCAGCACCCGCCCGATATTGCGGTCTAGCGAGCGAATCATCGCCGCATACACGCGCAATGTGTGGTCCGGAATAAAGCTCAGCGCATCATAGTCTTCGCGCGTGGCCTGCAAAGGCGTATGCGGCGCGTTATAGGCCAGGTACATAAAAAAAGGCCGGTTCTTGTTAGCCTGCACCACCTTGACCGCTTCGTCGGTCAGGTAGTCGGTCATGTACTTGGGCGGCTGAAACACTTCGCCCGCGTTGTGGCGTATGCCCCAAGGCGCTGCGGCCCAGAGGAACTTGTCTATCAAGTCAAATTCCTGCTTGGAGTTCACCACATTGGGGCTGTTTTCCGGCAAAAACATCGAACCGCCATGCATCAGCGACAGCGACTCATCAAAGCCATGCGCATACGAGCGGAACTGCGGGCTATCGCCCAAATGCCACTTGCCCAAATGCACGGTGTGGTAGCCCGAGCTTTGCATTAATTTGGCAATGGTGATCTCGGTGGTGGGCAGGCCCATGTCTTCGTAGGGGATCAGATCCGCCTCGCGCTCCGGGTGGTACACCGCCGGGGGCCAGCCCTCGCGTGGTTTGGTATTGGTAATCACCTTCATAAACTGCTTGGGCGTTGGCGTGAACTCATAACCAAAGCGGGTGGCATAGCGCCCCGTCATCATGGACGCGCGCGAGGGCGCGCAAGTGGCATTGGCCGAATAACCGTTGCGAAAGTCCACACCTTCGCGGGCAATGCTGTCAATGGAGGGTGTGGGAACCTTGCCACCGGCAATGCCGCCACCATTGAGCGTGATGTCGTTAAAGCCCAAGTCGTCGGCCACGATCAAAATCACGTTAGGGGGCCGTTTACCAGAGCTTGCCGTGGCGTCCGCGGGACCGGCTTTCCAGTTGACTTCCTGCGTTGGCCCATAGTCCTTGCGCAGCACGTATTTCACGTACAAAAGCAGTGCGCCGCTAGGCCCGCCAATGGCATAAAACCCGGCTCCAGCCAATAGCAGCAAGGCCAAAAAGCCCAAGGCTATGCGTTTGATCATGCTCTCACTCCTCATTTTTGTAGCGGTCAATTGGCGCCTGCCACAGGCCCTTAACCATTGGCTGTTTCAGCAAACGTCGGCACTTGACTCGTCTTGTATTATGGCCTTGCCTAAGTCAGCGGATGGTCCGTATCGGGCACACAGGAGACACCCGGATGCAGATTGAAAACGCCCAAATTCCCAGTGCCGCACAAATGAAGGCCGCCCTACAACGTGACGACGGCAGCGAGATCTATATGCTCAACTTGCTGAAGTTTCGCGCGCAAGCGGCTTATGCCGATGGTCGCCAAAGTGACTTGACGGGTCAACAGGCCTATAGCCTTTACGGCCGCGCGATGACGCGCATGGTGATGGAAGCCGGCGGCAAGCTCGTATATGCGGGCCAGGTGCGCGGCCTTTTGGTAGGCGGCGGCGATGCGCAGTGGGACCAGGTTGCCATCATGATGTACCCGTCTTTTAAAGTGATGGCTGCCATCACAGGTTCGCAGGCCTATGCGGATATCCATGTCCACCGCGAAGCCGGCTTGGCAGGGCAGGTGCTTATAGAAACCGTGAAGCCCCAGACGGTGCCTAAATGAAGTGATGACATGCCAAAGCCTACGGCTTGGTCAAAACGGAATTAGCGTTCTTGCAACTACTCTCTAATGCACCGAGTCAAATCATATTTTTGCGCTTGTTCTCGATTTGAATGCGCAAGGCTGCCATCATCAGCTCGGCGTTGGCTAAATAGGGGTTGATCTTGCTGGCGCGCTCCATTAGCGCAAGCGCGCGTTCGGGCTGTGAGCGCTCGGCTAGCATTTGCGCATAGCCCACTAAGGCGCCGAAATGTTCGGGCAGGCGTTTAAGCACCTCCTCGCAATCTTGCATGGACAGCTCATATTCGCCCGCCATGTAATACAACGTGGCGCGCTTATTCCAGGCCTCCGCAAACTCTGGGCGCTTGGCAATGATGTCGCTAAAAACCTGGATCGCTTTGGGCAGATCGCGGTCCTGCATGCGGTCCATGCCTTCTTGGTACTGTTTGTCGATGGCGGCATCGCCTGATTTGCCCCAGAGCTGCCACACGGTCGCCAGCGCCACTTGCCGGACTGCGGGCTGGGCATCGTCAAGCAAGGCAAGCACTGCGCCCGCATCTTTGGCAGTGCCCAGCTTGAGCAGTTGGTTCATACCATTGATACGCCGCTGCGGCTCGGCATGGCCCAGCGCCTTGCGCGCTTGCTGGTAGTTGAGCTTTTCCTCACTGGCCGCATGCGCGAGCTGCAGAGCACACAAGACCAAGACCAGGGCCACAGCCAGGGTCATTTTCAAGATGGGGGGCAGGGCGCAGCGTAAATAGCGTGACACGGCAGGTCTCCAGCAAAGTAATAAGACAAGCTTACCCGAGCGCGAAGTGGTTCGACAAGCAGCTCTGTTAAATTGACCTTTTTTAAGGTCTTTGCCGTCTTTGTCTGTCGCGCAGGCACGCCGCCATTCCCGTAAGGAAATCCATGCACGCTACCGAGTCTTTATCTGCAGCTGTCAGCAGCCAGCGCCTGGGCGCTATCACGCTGATCACTTTGTCCCGCACCGATGTGCGTAATGCTGTGGACGCCGACACCGCGCGCGCGCTGTACGCTGCATTTATTGCCTTCGAAGAAGACACTGATGCCAGGGTCGCCGTGTTCCACGGCGCCCATGGACATTTTTGCGCGGGCTGGGACCTCAAAGCTGGCGCGCGCATGGCGCGCGACGAAGGCGGTCCGGGCGTTTTGACCCATCTGGATTTCGAGCCACTCTCCAGCACGCAGTTGGAAGCCGCACCCGCCAGCGCGCCCTTAGGCCCCATGGGCCCCTCGCGCCTGCTCTTGTCCAAACCGGTGATCGCGGCCATCAGCGGCGCAGCCGTCGCCGGTGGCATGGAACTGGCGTTGTGGTGCGATATGCGGGTGATGGAAGAAGACGCTTATTTCGGCGTGTTTTGCCGCCGCTTTGGCGTGCCATTGATCGATGGTGGCACAGTGCGCCTACCGCGCCTCATTGGCATGGGTCATGCCATGGACTTGATTCTTACCGGGCGCAAAGTGGAGGCCGCCGAAGCGCTGGCCATGGGCTTGGCCAACCGCGTCGTACCCACCGGCGGCGCGCTGGATGCGGCACTGGCGCTGGCCGAGCAATTAGCTGAGTTCCCGCAAGCCACTATGAACGCAGACCGCATGAGCGCTTACCAACAATGGGACTTGCCCTTGCACCATGCCTTGCACCAGGAGTGGCTGCGCGGCAAAGCCTGTATTGGCGAGGGTTTGCAGGGCGCTGGCCGCTTTGCAGATGGGCAGGGCCGCCACGGTAGTTTCGGCGGCTAGGCCGAGAGAGCAGGCAGCACTATCGGGCCATCTTTAAAAGCGTTTCCCGCTGCCGCAGTAGCACCCCAGAGCCTCAACCCAAGGTGCGGCCAAAGAAATGCAACGTCCGGTCCCAGGCCTGTTGGGCCCACACCGGGTCGTATTGGGTAGCGGGAATGCGCGCCGGGCCGACAGCGGTTTCGTTGGCAAACGCGTGGTGCGCCAGGTAGCGGTGGAATTCAAAATCTACTTTGGCTGCTTTTAATTTTTCTTCCAATGCATCGACAGTGGCGATTTTGAAAAATTCATCTTGTGTGGCCCAATGGCCCATGAGAGGTGCGCGGATTTTGCTGGCGTCGATGTAGTCCAGCGGCGGGCAGCCGTACCACGTTACGCCGGCGTCGATTTCCGGCGATTGGGTGAGCGACAGCAAGGTCAGCGCACCGCCCATGCAAAAGCCGGTAACGCCGACTTTGGGGCTGCGGCCTTTGAGGAACTGCACCGCGCCGCGAATGTCTTGCGATGCGGCATCGCCAAAGTCCAGTGCGCTCATCAGGTGGTGTGCTTCTTGCGATTCGACCGTCGATTTGCCCCGGTACAAGTCGGGTACCATTGCCTGAAAGCCGGCGATGGCCAGGCGGTCGGCAACGCCGCGAATCTGGTCATTGAGCCCCCACCATTCCTGAATGACCACAATGGCCGGGGCCTTGCTTTTGCCCGCAGGCTCGGCCAGGTAGCCGTGTAATTCTTTGCCGTCGGGGCGCTGAAAACTGACGCTATTTCCCATGGGGGGCCTCCTATTGAAGTGCTGGCATCTTAGCGGCCCCTAGCAGCAACCGAGTAAAAACCACTTGCAAAAACTGCTACAAAGCTCCTGTATATTCGGTCGCACGCAAGAGCCCAGAATGCACGCCAA
>CAMCJY010000088.1 GCA_945875225.1 Comamonas sp. lk
CGGCAAGACACCGGCCAGCACCTCTGCGCTGCCAGCGCCGGCATCTAGCCCTAAGCGCGCCGCCACGGCACGCGCCGCGCCCCAGTTGTCCCCGGAAATCATCACCACCTGCAGGCCTTTGGCGCGCAAACCGGCAATCGCCTGTGCTGCCCCGGCTTTTGGCTCGTCATTAAAGCCCATGCAGGCGCGTACCTGCCAATGGCCATCTTGCAAACAAGCCAAAGCCGAAACACTGCAGCCTTGGGCTTGCAAGGCATGCGCTTGTGCGCCTAGGGCAGAACTGTCCAAGGCCTCACCGCCGCCTTGTAATTCCAACATCCAGGGCCAGCTACCCAAGGCATAGCTTTGGCCGTCCACTTTGCCAAAACTTCCACGCCCGGGCACGGCCTGCACGTCCTGCGGCGCGACCCAGCTGGCACCCTGCGCTTTTGCATGCGCTACCACGGCGCGCGCCAGCGGATGTTCGCTACCGCTTTGGAGACTGGCGCACACCCGCATTAACTCGTGCTCAAGCAAACCGGGCAAGGGCAGCGAAGCACCGACTGAGCCCGCAGACGACGCATCTGCCACCACAAAACGCGTCAACCGCGGGCGGCCCTCGGTCAGCGTGCCGGTTTTGTCAAAAGCCACGACATCCACCCGGTGTGCCAACTCCAGCGCCTGCGCATCTTTGATCAAGATGCCGTACTTCGCCGCCACACCCGTTCCCGCCATGATGGCCACCGGCGTGGCCAGGCCCAGCGCACAAGGGCAGGCCATCACCAGCACCGCCACCGCTCGAATGATGGCCACCTCAACCGACTGGCCCGCCAGCATCCAGCCGATCAAGGTTGCCAGTGCTACCAGCAAAACCACGGGGACAAATACGGTGCTGACCTGGTCGACCAAGCGCTGTATCGGCGCTTTTGCGACTTGCGCGTCTTCCACCAGGCGGATGATGTGCGACAGCACGGTTTGTGTGCCCACCGCCGTCAAGCGCACCAGCACGCGACCATCGCCGTTGATGCTGCCACCATGGACTCGCGCACCCACCTCCTTGGTCACGGGCATGGATTCACCGGTCAGCATGGATTCGTCGGCTTGGGTCTGGCCCTCGCTTACCTGGCCATCTGCTGCGAAACGCTCGCCGGCTTTGACCACCACCACATCGCCCACCAAGAGCTCGGACACCGGCACATCGACTTCGCCATCGGGACCCAGCCAATGCGCGCGCGCCGGGCGTAAGGCGTGCAGTGCGCGTATGGCCGAGGTGGTTTGGCGCTTGGCACGCACCTCCAACCATTTGCCCAACAGCACCAGCGTAATCACCAGGGCCGAACCTTCGAAATACAAGTGCACCATGGCGCCCTCTGGCGCACGCAGCCACAACCAGACCGACAAAGCCCAGCCCGCCGTAGTACCCAGCACCACCAACAAATCCATATTGCCGCTGGCCGCGCGCAGCGCGTGCCAGGCGGCCCGATAAAAGCGCGCACCGATAAAAAACTGCACCGGCGTGGCCAGCACAAACTGCCAGGCGGCAGGCAGCATCCAATGCCACCCCAGCAGTTCGCCCAGCATGGGCAACACCAGGGGGAAAGAAAGGGCAAAACCCCAGGCCACCGGGGCAAAGCCCTCCCAGGCCGAGGGCTCGGGCGCATCCAAGGCCGCGTCGGACTCTTTGGGTTCATAGCCGGCGTCGCGCACCGCCCTGCGCGCCAGGGCGTCTACCGGCGCCTCCTTATCTTGCCGGGCCACATAGACCACGCGGGCTGACTCGGTAGCTAAATTCACGCTGGCGCTTTGCACACCAGGCACGCGCAATAACGCTTTTTCCACCCGCCCAACGCAGGAGGCGCAGGTCATGCCGCCGATGCCAATATCCAAGGAAAGCGGTGATATCGTGTTTGCCGTGTCAGGCATAAGAGAAGCCCTTGTTTTGCGTCAAAAAAAGCGCGCCCTCGCCAAGGCACAATAGCCTACAGCGATCACCACGTCTTGAAAGAAGTGCCATGAACTATGAATTCACCGTGACCGGAATGACCTGCGGCCATTGCGAAAAAGCCGTAACCAAAGCCATTCAGAAACAGGACCCCAAAGCCCAAGTGCTGATCCAACGGGATCACAACCTGGTGCAAATTGAGTCCGCCAAAGAACGCGAGGCCTTGCGCCAGGCGATTGTCGAGGAAGGCTACGCCGTTGCGCCTTGAGGCGGGTCAAGTCCTGTTCGCAATCGCCTAAAAATACCGGGGACTCGCGCACAGCGGGCCAACTTTACAAAGCCTTGCCTAGGCGCAACACGCGCCACATACAAGCGGCGCACTATAGAGCCATCCGAAAAAGCATCTCGCCCATTCGGACCCTTTTAAGGACTCTTTTCATGAAAAACCGCACTACTTTATGGCTGACCACAGCCGCACTGACTTTGCTTACCGGTTACGCCAGCGCCCAAAATAGCCCGCCTAAAGACGAACCCACCAAAACAGGCATGCGTGCCATGCAAGACAAGCACGGTGAATCTATGGGCTTGCGCATGAAGCACCATATGCAAAAGCTCAAAGCCGAGCTCAAACTCTCGACGGACCAAGAACCCGCCTGGGCCGCACTGGCCGGCGCCATGACGCCACCAGCGCGCCCGCAACGTCCCGATCGCACAGAAATGGAAAAACTCAGCATGCCCGAGCGCCTGGACAAAATGAAACAAATAATGTCGCAACACCATGAAGCACGCATGGCCGAGATGGACAAACATGCCGCTGCTGTAAAAAGCTTTTATGCGGTGTTAACGCCGGAACAGAAGAAAACTTTTGATACCAAAGCGATGAGCGGCTGGAGACATGGACGACACCACGACTAAAACTTGGCTGCGTGAAGCCCGTTTTGCACACCCCGGCGATACCGGGGTTTTTTACGCCAGCATTTTTTTCAATTCACCGCTGGCAATCAAGGCTTGCACATCCGTCGCACCGCCGACTAAAACACCTTTGACAAACACCATGGGGAAAGTAGGCCAGCCCGTCCACATTTTGAGTGCATTGCGCTCACGCCAGTTATTGAAATAACTACCAAATTCTAGGTAGCCATGGGCAATACCCGCAGCGTTTAAAGCAGCAAGCGCTTTTTTGGGCATGGGATTGAGCGCCATGCCCACCACCAGGACCGCATGCTTGGCAATCGACGCTTCCACTTGGTCCACCATATGGCGGTGGTGATTGACGACGGTATCTCGGATCGAAGGATGGACACGTGACGCATCCAACACGGGTCTAGGCATAGGGAAATCTCCGCTAAAGCCCGATTATGGCCTTTGAAATGTCTATTGCATCACTTGCACGCCTACCAACCAGCCATGGGCCCAGCCCACGAACACCAGCCACATGGCTATGCCAATCTCTAAGGTCAAAATGGTTGAGGCATTGTTTCCTGGCGTGTAAACCACCTGGTTAAGCTTATCCCGCGCCCTGGATGCTTTAAAAAGTAAAACACTCCAAAGTAACATGCTGCCAAATAGCAGAAGATGGGCCACGGTACCGTTGGCTAGCAAATGCGCCAATGCCCAGGTCTTGACCGATAAGACCATAGGATGGTGCAGCTTAGCTTTGATGCCATTCCGCGGAACATAGGCCGCCGCCATCAAGACCATAGCCACTAGCGTCAACAGATAGGCTACATGCTTCATCGCCGGTGGTGGTGTCCAAAGCAGCACTGGCGTATCGCGTGCAATGCCAAAACCATATACAAGCAGGGCAAAACCCAGCACCGACGTGAGTGAGTAGAAGATCTTGAAATAGCGAGGCCCTAAACGCCCCAATAGGCGCTCTCGCATCGCATCACCACCGATACGCAAGGCATGTGTACTTAGAAATAAGAATAAACCCAGAACCAAAAACCACATATACAACCTTTTGAAAATAGCGAGCGCACAAGCATACGCCTACTACAAGAACAGAGCCAGGCTGTGCATAAGATCGGAACAAGTAGCCACTTATCCACAGGCACAGCCGAAAAGCGCATGTTGTTCATTTTGAAGCACTGTCATTCAAACACCCCATACACATGCTGTCCAGTGCTTTAAACCATTGATCTATAAAGATAAAAACAACTTTCTCGAAAAAAAGTGCGTACCCTATCTACTACTACTAATTTGAAATACAAATATAAAGAATACATAGAAGTCAAAGACTAGGTGGACAACTACGGCACTGGCTTATGCGCGAGTCACAACGCCCAGAGTTCAAAATTTTTCGTCAGGTAAAATTGATCTTTCGTTTCTACCTCTGTGCAGTTCACCATGCCGGTTCAACCTGATCTCGCTTTTTCTGCCAGTGATGCACCTGTATTTGAGCTCAAAAGTGCGCAGCTGACCTTGGTGGCTTTAATTGTCAAAACCTCTGATTTGGCCAAGCTTGCGGCTGAACTCTTAAAAAAATTCGGGCCTAATGGTGAAAGTCCGGACTTTTTTGATACCGATGGACTTGTTTTAGATTTCAGCCAGGCTGGTTTGAGCCTTCCCCATCCGCAATGGAATTTGCTTCTCAATACGCTGACGCAATGCCGTTTGGTCGCCAGCGCGGTTCGCGGCCTGGATGAAAGCAGTCTTGCGGTCGCAAAGAAATCCGGCGTTGCTGAGGCACCACCCGAAATACGCCGCCCAGTCGCGGCTAAAGCAAACACGGTGGCAGCGCCACCCGCAGTAACACCTGTTACAGCGCCTAGCAAGGCATCGAATCAAGCAGTAAGTCCTTTAGTCGTCGCACCAGCTGCCAGAGGCGGTGCTAACCCGACCATGGTGGTGAACAAGCCCCTGCGCTCGGGACAAAAAGTTTATGCCCGGGGTGCTGATTTGATTGTGATGGCCATGGTGAACCGAGGTGCCGAGGTCATTGCTGATGGCAATATCCATGTGTATGCACCATTGCGTGGTAAAGCCATGGCCGGAGCAAGAGGCAACACCTCGGCCCGGATATTCGCTTTGGCCTTGGAACCTGAACTCGTGTCTATTGCCGGTGTTTACCGTACTACCGAACAAGAATTAGGTCCGGATGTGCTGGGCAAACCAGCACAAGTACGATTAAGCGACGATGGAAAAGAAAAAATTATCATTGAAGCGTTGAAAACGTAAAATTCAACGCATTGACCCCCTCTTTGGAAAGATAGCTATTCATGGCAAAAATTATTGTGGTCACGTCAGGCAAAGGCGGCGTTGGCAAAACAACGACCAGCGCGAGTTTTGCAACCGGATTGGCCTTGCGCGGACACAAAACAGCGGTGATCGACTTTGATGTAGGCTTGCGTAATCTAGACCTGATCATGGGTTGCGAACGCCGCGTGGTGTATGACTTAATCAACGTGATCACCGGTGAAGCCAATTTGCACCAAGCGCTCATCAAAGACAAACAATGTGAAAACTTGTATGTTTTGGCGGCGTCCCAAACGCGCGACAAGGACGCATTGACTCAGGAAGGCGTTGAAAAAGTACTCAATGACCTGGCAGCCATGGATTTTGAATTCATTGTGTGTGATTCCCCCGCCGGTATCGAAACCGGCGCCTTGATGGCCATGCATTACGCTGATGAAGCGCTGGTAGTGACTAATCCAGAAGTCTCCTCGGTACGCGATTCAGACCGTATCTTGGGCATGTTGGCCAGCAAAACCAAACGCGCCATCGAGGGTATGGAACCCATCAAAGAGCATTTGCTCATTACCCGCTACAACCCGGCCCGTGTGGACCAGGGGCAAATGCTGTCCCTTGAAGATATCCAGGATATTTTGCGCATCAAGCTCATTGGTGTTATTCCCGAAAGCGAAACCGTATTGCAAGCTTCCAACCAAGGCGTGCCAGCGGTGCATATGGCCGGCAGCGAAGTTGCTGAGGCCTACAAGGACGTGATCGATCGCTTCCTGGGCAATGACAAACCCATGCGCTTTACCGAGGCGGTGAAACCCGGCTTTTTCAAGCGTTTATTCGGTGGGAATTAAGAGCATGTCCTTTCTCTCTTTTTTGTTGGGTGAGAAGAAAAAAACAGCCAGTGTTGCCAAAGAGCGCTTGCAACTCATACTCGCGCACGAGCGCAGCGGGCGTAATGCCTTCGAACCCGATTACATGGCAGATTTGCAGCGCGATTTGATTGCGGTGATCAGCAAATATATCAAAATCAACCCAAACGACATCAAGGTACAACTAGAGCGCCAAGATAATCTGGAAGTACTTGAAGTAAAGATTGAGTTGCCCGACGCGCGTTAGATTTTTAGGCCGAACCGGTGGCTACGTCCACCGCAGTTTTGTCCAGCACTCTGCGCAGCACAAAGCTCGAATGCACCCCGGTGACGCCGGCGATGCGGGTAATGCGTTGCAGCAGTAGCGACTGGTAATGGTCCATGTCCCGCACTATCACTTTAAGCTGGTAATCAGCCTCCTGCCCGGTAATGAGGAGGCACTCCAAGATCTCGGGCACCACTGCAATTTCAGCTTCGAAATGCGCGAAGCGTTCAGGCGTGTGAACGTCCATGGAAATATGGATGAGCGCAATCAAAGTCAATCCCAGCTTGCGCGCATCCAAATGCGCCCGGTAGCCCAGAATCAAGCCGGCCTCTTCCAACGCACGTACCCGGCGTAAACAGGGGGAGGGTGACAAGCCAATGCGGTCAGCTAAATCCTGGTTGTTGATGCGGCCATCTTCTTGCAGCAGCTGAAGAATTTGGTGGTCAAAACGGTCGAGTTTCATCAATTACCTGTATCTCCCGAGACCCGGGCATTGCCAGTGAATACATCTTGGTGGGCCGGTGTATAGGCCCGCCATGCAGACTTTATATCTTAGGCCGTCGCGGCCCCGTGTTACATTAGCTATGCAGATAAGGCGTTCCACACGCCCAGCACCATCCCGGCAGAGGACGGTGCCAAGCATCTGCTAGTCGATGCCACAACAGGCTTTTACGCCTACTTTGCGACTTTTCTTTCCTTTGTCACTTGCGCCCTGCCGAGCGCGGTGAATTTCTACTTTCATGATGTACAGACAATTTTCCGCGGCCCAACAAGCCGCGACCACCATCGGTAAATACCGCATTGCCGCTTTGCCGGCCCGTCTTGGCGCTAGCCAGTTTTGCGCCCAGGTGTCGATCGCTAGCGGCCAGGGACAGGCCAGCACCGACCGCGTGATGCGCTTTACCCCGGTTTTTCATAGCCACGACGCAGCGGCACAATACGCACTAGAGCAAGGCATCGGCTGGGCCCACAGCGCCATCGGCAGCCCCTAAACCCCCATGAACATGCCACAATCCGCATTGCGACCAAAAGGAAACCTATGGCAAAAGAAGAGTTAATTGAAATGATGGGCATTGTTAACGAGGTATTACCGGATACCCGTTTTCGTGTGACATTGGACAACGGTCACCAGCTGATCGCTTATTCGGCGGGAAAAATGC